>DSDZ01000420.1 GCA_011048475.1 Bacteroides sp.
ATGCAGGAGATGGTGATACTCATTACAGGTGCCGGCAGGGGGATCGGAGCGGCCCTGGCTAGGCAGATGACCCGTTCGGGACATACGGTGCTGGCGGTCTCCAGGAACCGGACCGCACTTCAGAACCTGGCAGATGAATGCAACAGCACGGCGGGTGGCACCCTCTGTCACCCGGTCCCCTTTGATTTGACCGAACTGGAAGAGCTGAAAGAGGATTTCGTCTCGGTGATCGGGAACCATGCGGAAACAGTCGATGCGGTGATCAACAATGCAGGCAGGATGATCCACAAACCCTTCCGCCGGTTTACCCTGCGGGAGGCACGGAGCCTGTTCGAAACCAATTTTTTTGCCCCGGCCTGCCTGATCCGGATCCTGCTTCCCATGATGGAAGGCTCACGCCTGAAGCACGTGGTGAACATCACCAGCATGGGCGGTTTCCAGGGCAGTGCGAAATTCGGGGGACTTTCCTTTTACAGTGCGTCCAAGGCCGCACTGGGAAACCTCACCGAATGCCTGGCCGAAGAGCTGGGGGAGGAGGGATTCCGGGTGAATGCCCTGGCGCTGGGTTCAGTGCAGACAGAAATGCTGGCCGAGGCGTTCCCCGGTTACAAAGCCCCCCTGAATCCCGGTCAGATGGCAGCGTTCATTGAGTGGTTCACGCTCGAGGGTGGGTTGTATTTTAACGGGAAAATCCTTCCTGTTTCGGTATCCACTCCGTGAGTTTTCCGGGCGGTGGATCTGCCTAGCCGAGCCGCTCCAGGTCGATCCCCTTCACCATGTTTTCCTCACTGTATTCCCTGGCCGGGACGGATCCTTCAAGCACCAGGGATCCGTTCATGACAAGGGCCTGCATTTCATCTTCCCCGGGATAGATAAAGACCGGGGCGATGAAGTCCACCTGCTTTCTGACGCAGGCGGTCAGATCTTCATTGTAAGCGATCCCCCCCGTGATCAGGATCGCGTCCACATCGCCTTCCAGCACTGCCGCCATGGCGCCGATCTCTTTGCTGGTCTGGTAAGCCATCGCCTCCTGGAGGAGCTTTTCTTTCCGTTTTCCCTCCCTGGCCGCCTTTTCCATCTCGGCTGCATCCTTGTGTCCCAGGTATGCATAAAGTCCTCCCTTTCCGGCGATCATCTCATTCACCTGCTGCAGGGATTCCGCCTCCTCGAAGCAGAACCTCGCCAGCGCACCCGTGGGAAGCGTGCCGGATCTTTCCGGTGCAAATGGTCCCTCCCCGTTGAGGGCATTGTTCACATCAATCACCCTTCCCCGGCGATGGGCCCCCACTGAGATACCGCTTCCAAGGTGTGCAACGATCAGGTTCAACTCCTCATATTTCTCGGCCCGTGAACGGGCATGGGTGCGTGCGGTGGCTTTCTGGTTCAGTGCGTGAAAGATCGAGATCCGCCGGAAGGCCGGGTGCCCGCTCAGCCGGGCCACATCCTGCAGTTCATCCACCACCACCGGATCACAGATATAAGCCTTCGCACGGGGAAACTCCCTGATCAGTTCCGCGCCGATCAAGCCTCCCAGGTTGCTTGCATGCTCACCGCTAACCCCTTCCCTGAGGTCCCTGATCATCTCCTCATTTACTTCGTACACCCCCGATTCGATGGGGCGGACCAGACCGCCACGGCTGATGATCATTCCCACCCGCTCGAAGGGAATATGGTTTTTCCTGACTTCTGTCAGCACCAGCTCCTTCCGGTAATCCAGCTGGTCCACGATCCTCCGGAACCGCATCAGGTCATCGCAATCATGACGGATGACCGTCAGGAATACGAACCTGTCCGCATGGTACGCGGCGATCTTTGTGGAGGTTGCTCCCGGGTTGACAGCCAGAATGTAGTTTGCATCCATTTTAAGCAGCTTTTTAGCCCGATCCGGCGACTCAGTGATTGTGTGCGGCAGAGACAGCCGCAAGAAGGATTGAATCGAATTTTGCCTGCTCGGAATCGGATCTGGAGGTGAGCACGATGGGGGCCGATGCACCGACGATCATGGAGGCCACTTTGGCCTTTGCAAAGAAAACAAGGGTTTTGTAGAGCACATTGCCCACCTCGATATCGGGCATCAGCAGAAGATCCGTATCCCCGGCCACCTCGCTTCTGATCTCCTTGTGTCTGGCACTTTCGGAGGAAATCGCATTGTCAAAGGCAAGCGGTCCGTCCACGATGCAGTTCTTGATCTGCTCCCTCTGGTTCATTTTTGACAACAACGCGGCATCGAGGGTTGCGCTCATGTTGGTCTGCACTTTCTCCACCGCGCCCAGGACGGCCACCTTGGGTTTTTCGATTCCCAGCTGGTTCAACACCCTTACCGCATTGTTCAGGATGGCAATCTTCTCCGTCAGGTTGGGCGCAATGTTCATGGCCACGTCGGTGACCGCGATCAGCTTGTGGTAGGTTTCCACTTCAAAATAGGCAAAATGGGAGAGGAGCTGGCCCGTGCGGAGCCCGTATTCCTTGTTCAAAACGCAGCTGAGCATATCGGAGGTGCCGACCTTCCCTTTCATGAGCACATCCGCCCTTCCGTCGTGGACCATTTTGACCGCGATGGTGACCGCCTCCAGGGGACTGGATGCCTTGATGAATTCATATTTTCCGATATCCAGGTCCAGGATCTCTGCCATGCCGCAGGTTTTTTCCTTGTCCCCGACCAGAATGGGCCTGATGATATTTTGTTCGGAGGCATGAACGACCGCATTCAGCGAGTGGGCATCCTCCGAGGCAGCAAGCACGAGCTTCCTGGGTTTATGGTTGTGGTCGAGCTGGTCCCTGAGCTGCCTGAGTTCTGTCAAGATCATGTCCTGCTGTTTAATTGAGGCACTTTTTAATGATTTTATAGGTGTCTGTGGCAATAACCAGTTCTTCGTTGGTTTTCACCACCAGGGCGGTCACCTTTGAATCGGGTTTGGAAATAATCTTGTCCTCTCCCTTCACACCGTGGTTGGCGACCTCATCGAAGTGCAGGCCCAGGTAATCCATGTTCTGACAGATCATCCTTCTGATATTGAAATCATTCTCACCGATCCCCCCGGTAAAAATCAGGCAATCGATGCCGTTCATGATGGCCGTGTAGGCACCTATAAATTTCTTGACCCGGTAGGCGTACATGGTGAGTGCCAGGTTTGCCCTTTCATCTCCTTCGTAATAGGCCAGTTCCAGGTCACGCATGTCCGAAGAGATCTCGGAAATCCCGATGATCCCGCTGCGCTTGTTGATCAGGTTGCTGATCCCTTTCAAACTCAGGTGCTCCTTATCGGCCAGGTAAAGCAGCACCCCGGGATCGATATCTCCCGACCGGGTTCCCATAATCAATCCATCCACGGGGGTGAACCCCATGGAAGTGTCCTGCGATTTTCCGTACTCGACGGCTGTCACCGATGCACCGTTGCCCAGGTGGCACGATACGACCTTCAGTTTCCTGGTGTCCCGTCCCAGGATCTCGCTGGCCCGCTGGACCACGTATTTGTGGCTGGTCCCGTGATACCCGTACTTCCGGATACCGTAGGTTTCATAATACTCCCTCGGAATGGCATACATGTATGCATGGGGAGGCATGGTCTGGTGGAAAGAGGTATCGAATACGGCCACCTGCGGGATCCCCGGAAGCAGATTCTCCACCGACATGATCCCTTTCAGGTTGGCTGGATTGTGAAGGGGGGCCAGCTCGACACAGGCTTCCACATCCTTGATCACCTCCTCTGTGATCAGGACACTCTCCTTGTATTTTTCACCTCCCTGAACCACCCGGTGCCCCACAGCGGCGATTTCCCCGATCTTTTTGATCACGCCGTGATCCTTGTGGGTAATCGCATCGATGATCAGGTTGATCCCCACCGTGTGGTCCATTACCGGGGTTACATGCTTGTAGTTTTCTTTTCCCTCCGGTTTGTGGTGAATCACCGCATCGGTGAAGCCGATCCGCTCCACGATGCCCTTGGCAATGACCTTCGCTGTCCGGCCCATGTTGAAAAGTTGATACTTGATGGAGGAGCTTCCGCAGTTTAATACGAGTATGATCATGAGTTATAGTCTCTAAAGGTATCTGTTACAAATCAGTTCTGCTTCTTCATTCCGGCTGCCTGGTTGGCGGTGATGGCCGCCAGATTGACGATATCGCTCACAGAGCACCCGCGTGAAAGGTCATTGATGGGTGCTGCCATTCCCTGAAGCACGGGTCCGATCGCTTCGGCTTTTGCCAGCCGCTGCACCAGTTTGTATGCGATATTTCCTGAGTTCAGGTCCGGGAAGATGAGCACATTTGCATTTCCCTGAATGGGACTGTCCGGGGCCTTGTTTTTTGCAATGGATGAAATAAGTGCTGCATCTGCCTGAAAATCACCGTCAATAACCAGTGTGGGATCCATTTCCCTGGCAATCTTTGTGGCATTGACCACCTTGTCCACCATGGGATGGTCCGCACTGCCTTTGGTGGAAAAACTCAGCATGGCGATCCGCGGTTCGAATCCCAGGATGGAACGGGTCGTTTTGGCGGTGGCAACCGCGATTTCGGCCAGCTGCTTTTCGTCCGGATCCGGGTGGACCGCGCCGTCTGCGAAGATAATCACCCCGTTTTCCCCGAAGGACGGATCCGGGTGGATCATGATGAACGCACCCGAGACGATGCTGATCCCCGGCATGGTTTTAACGATCTGGAAGGCGGGACGGAGCACGTCACCGGTGGCGTTCCTGGCTCCCGCAACCTCTCCGTCCGCATCCCCGGCCTTGATCATCAGCACCCCCAGGTACAGGGGGTCCAGGACGAGCCGGGCGGCCAGTTTCATGGTCATCCCCTTCTCCTTTCTCACCTGGTAGAGCAATTCGGTATACTCCTGTTTCCTGGGATGATCCTTCGGGTTGATGATCGTTGCCTGTTCCAGGTTTTTCAGCCCGTATTGCAGCGCCTTTTTTTCAACCTCCGCGGGATCTGCGATCATGGTTACCTGACACAGATTCTCCCTGATAATGGCATCTGCTGCCATCACCGTTCGCTGTTCATCTCCTTCGGGAAACACGATACGCTGGCAGTCCAGCTGCGCCTGCCGCCTGATTTTTTCTATTAAATCCATTGATTATCAGTAATTTATTTAATACGTTGCTGCAGTTAAAGGTAGTTAAAAAATTACTGTGAACTTATCGGCAAAGGTACATTTCTCTATATTCTAAAGCATCTTTTTCAACGGGGGACAGACCATCCGTACGGAGCGGGACAACTGTGGAAAACGCGCTGTTTTTCATTTCACGGACTTTTCTATATTTGTTGCTTTATTGGTGATCCCCCCACCGGATCCGTGAAGGATCATCCAATCAGGATTGCAGAAACCGTGACGTACATGCAACATTCTGGTACTATTGCAAAGAAACACAAAGATAAAGTGCCTGCAGCTCATTTTGATGAATTGAGAGCCAGGCTGGACGGGGAGCTGTATACGGACATGGTCCGTCTGATCCTCTATTCCACCGATGCTTCAGACTACAGGGAAAAGCCCCTGGCAGTCGCCTATCCCCGTCATGAGGACGACATCAGGGAGCTGGTCCGTTTTGCCGCGCGGGAGCGGGTCACCCTGATCCCCAGAACCGCGGGGACCTCCCTGGCAGGACAGGTGGTCGGGAACGGGATCGTGGTGGATGTATCCCGCCACATGACCGGGATCCTGGAGGTGAACGAGAAGGAGCGGTGGGCCAGGGTACAGCCCGGGGTGATCCTGGACGAACTGAACCTGGCCCTGAAGCCCACCGGGCTCTTCTATTGCCCGGAAACTTCCACGTCAAACCGTAGCATGATCGGCGGCATGATCGGGAACAACGGTTGCGGGCTTCATTCACTGATCTACGGGGCCGCCCGTGACCATACCATTTCGGTGAGGGCCGTGCTGAGTGATGCATCGGTGGCGGAATTTGGTCCACTGGATGCACGGGGACTGCAGGAAAAACTTGAATCCGGGGGACTGGAAGGTCACATTTACAGGTCGCTGCATGAAATGCTTTCCGATGCTTCCAACCAGCAATCTATCCGGGATGAGTTCCCGGATCCGGGTGTGGTCCGCAGGAATACAGGATACGCACTGGATGAACTGCTGAACAGTGTCCCTATTACCGGAAAAAAGGCAAAACATGATGATTTCAATCTGTCCCGGCTGATAGCAGGATCGGAGGGAACGCTGCTCTTCATGACCGAGGCGAAGGTGAACCTGATCCCGCTCCCACCAGCCTGCAAGGCCCTGGTTCCCGTCCACTGTAATTCTGTCATGGAAGCCATCAGGGGAAACCTGATCGCCCTGAAATACAAACCGGCAGCGGTTGAGCTGATGGACAACACGATCCTGGAATGTGCCAAGCAGAACCTTTCCCAGAGAAAGAACCGTTTTTTTCTCAACGGTGATCCGGGAGCCATTCTGATCGTTGAGTTCATGGAACAGGAGGAATCCACCCTGAACGACAAGATCGTCTCCATGGAGAAGGAGATGAGGGAGGAGGGCCTGGGTTACCATTTCCCGGTGGTGCGTGGAAGTGACATTCCAAGGGTCTGGGCGTTGAGGAAAGCCGGACTGGGTGTGCTTTCCAATCTCCCCGGTGAGGGGAGGCCCGTATCGGTGATCGAGGATACAAGTGTGAACGTGGAAGTGCTGGAGGATTACATTACCGAGTTCAATCAGCTGCTCGACAGGTACGGTCTGAAGTGTGTCTACCATGCACATATTTCCGTGGGTGAGCTTCATCTGAGACCCATCCTGAATCTGAAAGATCCGGCCGATGTGCAGATGTTCCATGACCTTGCGCTGGAGACGGCAAAACTGGTGAAGAAATACAGGGGCTCGCTGAGCGGAGAACACGGGGACGGACGCCTGAGGGGTGAATTCCTCAGGCTGATGGCGGGAGACAGGAACTACGGTTTGTTCCGGCAGGTGAAGGACCTCTTCGATCCGGACCGCCTCTTCAATGCTGCCAAGATCATTGATACCCCGCCCATGAATACCTTCCTCCGGTACGGACCAGACCATGTCTCACCGGATTATCCTACCTATTTCAACTACACCAGGGAGGGCGGGTTCATGAAACTCATCGAGAAGTGTAACGGATCGGGCGATTGCAGGAAAACGGAGCTGACCGGGGGCACCATGTGTCCCAGCTACATGGCCACCCGGGATGAATACAACACCACGCGTGCCAGGGCCAATGTACTGCGGGAGCTTCTCACGAGGCCGCTAAATAAAGATCCGTTCAGTCAGAAGGAGATCTACGACGTCCTGGACCTGTGCCTTTCCTGCAAGGCCTGCAAGGCGGAGTGCCCATCCAGTGTGGATATGGCAAAGCTGAAGGCCGAATTCATGCAGCACTGGTACGATCATCATCCCGTACCCATGCGCACCAGGCTCATTGCGGAGATATCCAGGATCAACAGCCTGGGCATGCTCTTTCCGCAGTTTTTCAATTTTGTGGCCACCAATCCGTTCACCTCGGGACTGCTCAAGCAGGTACTCGGTTTTGCCACAGACAGAAGCATTCCCACCCTGGGGAAAACCAGCCTGCGGAGGTGGGTGAAAAGGCACCTGGAGGCGTTGAACAGCAGTCTGCCGGGAGATACTCCCGAGGTGATCCTCTACGTGGATGAATTTACCAATTACAACGATACCCATCTGGGGATCACGACCATCAGGCTCCTGAACCGGATCGGGATCAGAACGGTGATCCTCCCGCATCCTGTCAGTGCGCGGACCTATATTTCGAAGGGACTGCTGAAAAAGGCTGCAAAGATCGCCCGTAAAAATGTTGCGCTTCTGGCGGACCATGTATCGGAATCGCGGCCGCTCATTGGCATCGAACCTTCGGCCATCCTGGGTTTCAGGGATGAGTTTCCCGATCTGGTGGGACCGGATCTCGAAGCGAAAGCAGCTGCACTGGCTGCGCACAGTTTCACCGTGGAGGAATTTCTGGTCACTGCCTATGAAGCAGGCCGGTTCGACCGGTCCCTGTTCCATAAACGCGATGTCAGGCTGAAGCTGCACGGACATTGCCAGCAGAAGGCCATGGCCAGCACAGCGCCGACCATCAGTCTGCTTTCCATTCCGGAGGGCCATGTCGTGGAGGAGATCCCGTCCGGTTGCTGCGGAATGGCCGGTTCATTCGGTTATGAAAAGGAACATTATGAACTGTCCATGAAAGTGGGCGAGCTGGTGTTGTTTCCGGCCATCCGGAATGAAAAGGAAGAGACGCTGATCGTGGCGCCCGGGACCAGCTGCAGGCACCAGATCAAGGACGGCACCGCCCGAAGAGCGCTCCATCCGGTGGAAGTCCTCTACCAGGCGCTTGTCTGAAATAACGGACAATACTATCTGAACCGAAACACGCATGCTGAAGAAATTACCGCTCTGGGCCAAAATTTTCCTGGGAATGGGACTGGGAGTGCTGTGGGGACTCATCGCAGTCTGGGCGGGCTGGGAAACATTCACCGTTGACTGGATCGAACCCTGGGGCACCATCTTCCTCAGGTTGCTGAAGCTGATCGCAGTCCCGCTCATATTCGTCTCCCTGGTGAAGGGCATCTCGAGCCTGACCGACATTACAAAACTCTCCAGGATCGGATTGAAGACCATTGTGATCTACGTCATCACAACGGTGTTTGCCGCAACGGTCGGACTGACCCTGGTCAATCTGATGAAACCGGGAAGTGTTTTCCCGGAAGAGAAACAGGAAGAGTACAGGCAGAAATTCGGGGGACAGATCGAGCTGCGGCAGGAGTCCGCCCGGGAAATTGAGGAATACTCTCCGTTGCAGTTTTTCGTGGACATGGTCCCCGACAACATCTTTCTCGCGGCAGGGGATAATTCGAAAATGCTTCAGATCATCTTCTTTGCCATCCTGTTCAGCATCGCCCTGGTGCTTGTCCCGGGGAAGGGGACGGACACGGTCAAAAGCTTTTTCGACGGACTGAACGATGTCATCCTCAAGATGGTGGATCTGATCATGCGGTTCGCACCCATCGGGGTGTTTGCCCTTATGGCGGCACTGGTGGTGGATTTCTCAGGAGATGTGGGGATCTTCAAGGCCCTGGGAATGTATATGGTGACGGTGGTAACCGGACTCATATTCCTGATCCTGGTTTTCTACCCGGTGGTGATCAGGATCTTCGGGGGAATCAGGGTCCCGGATTTCCTGAGGGGCATCCTTCCCGCACAGCTGGTCGCGTTCACCACAAGTTCAAGCGCCGCCACCCTTCCGGTCACCCTGAAGCAGGTCACCACCGAACTGAAGGTTTCCAAGAGCATCGCCAATTTCGTGCTTCCCATCGGGGTGACCATCAACATGGATGGAACCAGCTGCTATCAGGCCATTGCGGCGGTTTTTATTGCCCAGGTTTTCGGGATAGAACTGACCCTGGCCCAGCAGATGACCATCGTACTCACCGCCACCCTGGCCTCCATCGGGACCCCCGGGATCCCCAGCGGGAGCATCGTGATGCTGATCATCGTCCTCCATTCAGTCGGACTTCCCGTAGAGGGACTGGCCCTGATCATTGGCGTGGACCGGCCCCTGGACATGCTTCGCACGGTGGTGAATATCACGGGAGATTCCACCGTTTCCTCCCTTGTGGCCCGCTCCGAGAATGAGCTGGGCTACCACGACGAACCTGAGGAATCAGAGGCAAGCCTCTAATAGTTAATCAGATTACACGTTATTTACGGGATCTTAAGCCCTCCAGAAGGGGATATCCGATTGTCTGCCTGACGATGGTCCGTAGATATCGTACCCAGAAAGAGATGATATCTCGCCAGCCCATAACAGCTCGAATCACCTGTCAGGAATATCGACATATGTAAACTCATATTCTTTTATTACAAATGTAACCGATCATTTTGTACGTAATAATTCACACATGACTACAAAAACAGATCCGAGGAGTGATTACAAATGTCTACAGAAAAACAGGATGTGTCAAATCGTAAGTTGACAACATTATAGCACTAAAAACCAGCTTATAATAGCATTTGTTTCACATTTAAGTTTAAATAAACCGGGAAAAATTGTCTGAAAACAGCTTTCAAACTGAAAGATATGTGATATAAAGCATTATTGTTCAGTGCTTAATTCGATATATTTAATTTATTCGTTCAAACCCTTTCGGTTTTCACGTTTTTCGACCTTTTTTTAGCGATTCTGCAGGATTGACCGCGCTTCAGGACGTTCAAATATACCTGTTGTACACAGTATTCCAACGTCTTTGAATTATAATTTAAATTAATTATACAGGTTTCGAATGCATTCCTTTTTCATCAGAATGTAGTTTCGAATATCAGGTAGTTGTATAATGTTTTTTTGTTATAAATGCGGTTAGATTACAAATGTAAATTACATTAGTTTACAAAAGACAACAGATAGTTTATTACATTTG
>DSDZ01000415.1 GCA_011048475.1 Bacteroides sp.
CAATACATCAATACCATCAGGGAAAGAGCTGCCTATCCGGGCAAGGAAGCCCAGATGCATGTCTCCGCCGCAGAGATCGACCTGGACTTCATCCTGGACGAATGGACCAGGGAATGCTTCGGGGAGCAGAGCCGCTGGCTGGATCTCAAACGGACAGGAAAACTCCTTGAGCGGGTCAGGGCTCACAACCCCGATGCATCCAACATCAAGGATTTCCATGTGTTGCGCCCGATCCCTGTGAATCAGATTACCCGGACCACCAACGATTACGGACAGAATCCGGGATATTAGTGAGGTTTTAGGTTAGAGAAATGCTGCCTTCCGGGTGAACGGACTGCCCCGGAAGGCAGCTTCTTTATTTCTTCTCCTTCCGGCCGAAGGAAGGATCGATCCGCAAAAACGGAATGATCAGGAACCCGGGGATGGTACAGCAGACCACCCAGATGAAGAAGTGCTGGTAACCGATCATCTCCTGGATCCAGCCGCTGATCATTCCGGGCAGCATCATCCCCAGCGCCATGAACCCGGTGGTGATGGCAAAATGTGCGGTTTTGTGCCTTCCTTCGGATACGTAGATCATATACAGCATGTAGGCCGTAAAACCAAATCCGTACCCGAATTGTTCCACGGCAACGGATGCCCCCACGACCCAGAGTGAGGAAGGCTGGACCTGGGAGAGGAACACATACACCAGGTTGGGCAGGTTCATGGCGATGGCCATCCACCAGAGCCAGTATCTGAGCCCCTTTCCTGAAGCTGCGATCCCTCCGATGATCCCCCCCGCCGTGAGGGCGATGATCCCGATGGTCCCGTAAATGAGCCCCACATCGCCCGTGGTCAGCCCGATTCCTCCCGTTTCGGCCGGATCGAGCAGGAAGGGGGAAGCCATCTTCACCAGCTGGGATTCCCCCAGCCGGTAGACCAGCAGGAAGAGCAGGATCACCCCGATCCGCTTCTTTGCGAAAAATTCGGCGAAAATGATCAGGAATTCCTTTAAAAATTCCCCCTCCCTGTTTCCCCTGGGAACATCCTCTTTCGGCCGGGGAAGGATGAAGCGGTGGTAAAGAAAAAAGAGGGCGAAGAATACCGCGATGACACCAAACACGACGGACCATGCCAGGCGGATGTTCCCGCTCAGTCCGGTAAAGGTGGCGTAAGTGGTGCGGTCCAGTTTCGGATCCGCCTGGAAAAGGGCGAAGGCAGGGACATCCCAGTTGGTCTCATCGAATTCGAAACGGTAATTTCTCAGGAGCGCGATGCTTTTATCCCCCCTTTCAAAGCTGAAATTGAGCACGATGCGTTCTCCCTCTTCCGGTCTCCTGCTCAGGTGGAACCAGGTGAATCCCAGGTTGCCGGTCCTTCCCTCCATCTCCCACCTCAATGCGGGCTGTTCTTCCCCTGAATAAAAACCGTGCTCCCGGTTCCACTGCTCCACCGCTTCCATCAGTTTTATCGCCGAATCGGCCGGAACCGCCCCTGTCCCGATGGTCACCCGCTCCCCTGCAAAGAAACAGGCGGTCGCCGGTTCGCTCCGGAGGGTAATATCCCCCGGGCTGAAGGCCGGTACCGCTGGCTGAGCGGACGTGGTGACCACCTCCACCTCCACCGGGGGAAGGCCTGTTTTCGCTTCAAAGTGGCCTGCCAGGATCACCAGCAGTCCCTGTCCGGTGAGCATGGCAAGGCGGTAGAATGTGCTGCGGATGCCGACGAAAAAAGCCTGGTCGTGTTTCGTCAGTCCCAGCATGTAAAAACCATCCGCCGCGATGTCGTGGGTGGCCGAACCGAATGCCACCAGCCAGAAGAAGGCCAGCGTGTACTGGAAAAACCGTGAAGCCGGAATGGTCAGGGCCACTCCCGCCAGTCCCGCCCCCACGAAAAGCTGCATCACCAGGATCCAGAAGCGCTTGGTCTTCAAAATATCCACCACGGGGCTCCAGAAGGGTTTGATCACCCAGGGCAGATAGAGCCAGCTGGTGTAGAGTGCAATTTCGGCATTGGAAATGCCCATGCGCTTGTAAAAGATCACCGACAGGGTCATCACCAGCACGTAGGGGATGCCCTCTGCGAAATAGAGGGAGGGCACCCAGAGCCAGGCCCTTGTCCTGCCGCCAGCTTGTTCCTTGCTATCTTCCATCGGATTCATCTCTTTTGCGGATGACCGCGTTCCTGTAGTAGTGTTCCAGGATCCCGCGGTATGTATACCCCCTGTCCGCCATCACCGCCGCGCCGATCTGGCACAGTCCCACCCCGTGTCCCCAGCCGGCCCCGTGAAGGATGAACTTACCAGGTACTTCTCCTTCAAAATCCTCCCTTTCCACCATGAAGGCCGAACTGTACAGGTGCGAATGGCTCAGCCAGCGCCTGATCTCCAGTTCCTTTCCCACGATGATGCTCCGGGTGGTTCCCACGATCCGCAGCCGGACCAGCCGGGCCGATGCCCCGCGTTCCACCGGCACCAGGTCCAGGATCTTTCCAAAGTCTCTCCCGGACTTCTCCCTGATCAGGGCGGAGAGCTCCTCCTGGCTGCAGGTGACCTTCCACCTGAAAAAATCCTTCGAAGCCAGGTCAAAGTCATTGAGCACCTTCCCGAGCAGATCCCTGTCAGACGTGTTGCAGAACGCTTCCGGCCTGCTGCGGATATATGCACGGGCGTTCCTTTCAATTCGCAGGTCCGGGTACGCCTGGATGTCCGGAAATGCTCCGGAGACGGGATCCGGCCGGTCCGCCACGGGCTGCAGGTAAGGATGCTCTGCGTCCTCCCAGCAGCTCCCGAACCGCTCGGTCACCCCTCCGCAACATTTCGAAAACCGGGCATCGCAGATATCGTTCCCGTAATATAAAACCTCTCCTGCAGTGGCACCGACCGCCGCTACAACGCCCGCATGATGCGCCCGGGTGATCCCCTGGTAGCGCTGGCAGTGATCGTCGGCACACACATCGAAAGCCTCATGATCCTCCCGGTCGTACCACCGGATCACCTCCTCATCGGTTTCGCGCATTCCATTTTCTGCAGCCCCGGCCCTCAGATCCGGGGAACCGTACGGCAACCTCGAGCGCCCGGACGGCGCTTTCGGAGACCCGGCGGTCGCTCCTCTTTTTCTGATCTGCGCCATCAGCCAGCTGCGGGAGATGACCGCGTGGGCTTTCAGGAACTCGGGGGGACTGCCGGCATTCATCTCCGAGGAGATCACGCTGGCCAGGTAGCTTTCCACGTCGATCTCATTGATCACCTGGATGCGTCCGTCCCAGATCTCCAAAACCAGTGAGCCCCTGAATTTCTGGGATTCCTGCCGCTCCCAGTGGAACCCGATCCCGATGGTCACATCACAGAGTTCAAAATGCGCCTGGTCCGGATCCAGTGGCTGGAAAACGACCCGGACAGGGGACTGCGCCGCGACCGGCCCAGGGGAGCCGGGCGGTGCGGACCGCGAGGAAACGGGCAGTATGTCGATCGTCCCGTTGCGGATCAGGGCCTCTCCCCTTCCCGTCCGGATTTCCTCACTTCCCGTCCGGGACGGTTGACTCCCCTTCCTGGGCTCTTCACTCCCCGTGATCCGGTATTTGCCGTGCAGGTGAAACCGGATCTTCTCTGCCCTGAGGATCCCCACCCGCACCCCGGTGCGGCGGTCTG
Organism: Bacteroides sp.; assembly: GCA_011048475.1. Lineage (GTDB taxonomy): Bacteria > Bacteroidota > Bacteroidia > Bacteroidales. The sequence goes on from DSDZ01000415.1 coordinate 3,632, forward strand.
TTTGGATCAGCTTCCTCTCCCGGTTCATGGTTGATGGCCGTATGTTGCTGAGAGAAGTTCCTGCAATTCCCTGAACTGCAATACCGGGAGTGAAACCTGCGAGAAAATATCCCTGATATCTTCCCCGGAGAGCCTGAGAAAGTCCTTTTCCAGGGGCGTGATGAGCAGCCCTCCCATGTCCACTGCGGCCGGACTGATCAGGATGTTGTTTTCACCTTTTTCGAAAAACTGGCGGGGACGGTGCCTTCCGCGCGGAAAGATTAAAACCTGCCACCGCTCCCTGTAATATGCAAGGATATTCAGCATGGGTTCAGCGCCCTCCCGCAGTTCCCGCATGAAGTCATGCAGCGGGGTGAACGCGTCCGTGATCCGCTCGCTGCGGACCGATTCCAGCAGGATCATCCGACGCAGTCCGTCATCGATCGCCGTGGCATTGAATTCACGCGACCGGACCAGCGGTTTCCCGTACCGCTCCGTGACAGCTGCCAGCTCCCCCTCCAGGGGCATCGCCCCCCTGCTGCCTGCCTGGAAATGCATGTGGTCCGGCGCGGAGGCACCGCAATCGGGTCCGTTGTAAAAGACCACCAGTCGGGGTAGCGCCCTGCTCAGCTCAAGGAGCCAGCCGAACTCTGTCCCGATCACCTGGGGAGTGTGGCCGGTCCTGGCAATGGTGAAATGTTCCCGGAAAATGGGGAAGGGATTGCAGAGGATCTCGTAGGCATCCCGGAACCTCAGTGCCTTCTGCTGCGGGGGACGGTTCCCGGCGCACAGGAAGCATTCCCGCTGTTTCACAGAGACCGGGTCCACTTTCGCCGACGAGGAGATGATCCGTCCGGGGTTGAACTGAACCCGGAAGGAGAATCCGTCGAAGGAACAGCTCTTCAGGCGGACAGACCCCAGTTTTTCCCGGTTGTCCGCAAGCAACGGCCAGGAGTGTACCTGGGAGATGAAAAAATCATTGACGCGTTCCTGGTCATCCATACAACATGCCGCGGTTTATGTTCCCTCCTTTTTCCGGTTCATCCGGATCCTGGCGCTGAGTTCAATGGTACGCAGGCGGTCCTTATAGGTGTCGTGGCTGTTCCTCGTCGCCACATTAAGTGAGGCATCCGTATTGTCCTCCCACCGCCTGCACAGGTACACGGGCCGGTAGATCCTTCCGATGCGGTAGTGCCTGCTGATGGCCAGGGCCACCGCATAATCCTCACCATAGCTCACGTTGGGGATCCGGACCTGCCGGAGGACCGGGGTGAAGAAGGCCCGCGGAGCACCCAGTCCGTTGATGCGGAGGGCATTGTTCCTTCCATTGTCGGCCGTCCACTCCCTGTGGTCCACAACTCCCGGCGGGATCTCGTTCAGGTCGAAGTCCGTCAGCCTGTAGGAGCCGATCACCATGGCGCAGCGCTCCCTGTAGAAGGTGGCGACCATCTGTTCCAGGAGCGTTTCGTCAGCGTACAGGTCATCGCTGTCCAGCTGTACCGCGAACCTTCCGCAGGCGGGATGGTGCAAGGCTTCGTTCCAGCAGCCCCCGATCCCAAGATCTTTTCTTTCGGGGATGAGGTGGATCAGGTTTTCATACTTCCGGCCCGCCTCCCGGATGATCTCCGTTGTCCGGTCGGTGGAATGGTTGTCCACCACGATCAGGTTGAATTGGAAAACGGCCTTCTGGCGCATGACAGACCCGATGGCATCGGCAATGGTCCTTTCCCGGTTCAGCACCGGAATGACCACGGTGGCTTCCGTGTCAAAGGCGCTTTCCTCCAGGGCCACCTCCCGGAACGACGGAGCCAGGTACGCTCCGACCTCTTGCAGATGAAGGGTGACAGCCCGCTCCATTTCCTCCTGCACATCCCTTCCTGCAGGATCCAGGTAATCAAACAGGTTCCTCCCCGCATCCGCGGCACCGGGCCGTTCTGCGGTGTACAGGTATTCGGGAATACGAACCACGGGATGGCCCGAGCCGATCTTCAGGCGCACCCTGTAGAGCCCTGCATATGTAAAGGACCCGGTAACTTTTTCAACTGTTTCCCGCAGCACCCGGCTGCTGAAGAAAAGGACGGGACCGAAATCGAAATCGTCCCGGAGACTCCCCTGCTGGTAGTCGATCACCGGATGGGGCCACAGTTTGCCGCCGACCAGGTCATGGTGATCCGAATAGACCATGCCCGCACCCGTGTCCCCCGCTACCGAGAGAAAGCGTTCAATGGCAAACTGTCCCGGGCGGATCGGCACCTTTTCGGTAACCACCATCGCGTAACCGGATCCGGACAGGTGCCGGATGATGGTTCGCATGGTCCCGCTGCCGAACCGGCCGTCCGTCCGGACAAAGGTGCATCCCTCCGCAGATGCCTCCGGTTCGCTCTTTCCAAGCAGGAAGATCCGTCCGACAGCAGGATGGGCTGACAGCTCCCCAATAAAGGCGGTCCGCGTCTCCGGCTCCTGTGCCTGGATAAAACAATGGATCTTGCTCATCGTCTGACTTATTTCAGCAGGTACTCCAGGACCCGGCGCATGATCACATCCCGGTCGCCCGCTCCGATAATGGTCTCGAACGGAAAGCCGAAAGCCACCACCTTCCGCTCTCCTTTCCATGCCACCGCCGCGCTCATGTTGTTCTCGGCATACCTGGCCAGGGTGAAGGCGCATGAGTCAGCTGGTTCCAGCGCATCGGCACCCTCCACGGTATAGATTTCTGGATGGAACGCGGTATTGAACCTGTAGCGGTCTCCCGTCCCTGAAAAGCCGGGATCCATGAAATAAAACGTTCCCAGCCGGGAAGCATTGCTGGTCCTCCACCTGTATTTCAGGATGTCGGCCAGCAGGGAATCCTGACCGAGGGCATGGGGATCGGATGCAATGTGCGCCCCCGAGATGAACAGTTTTCCGTCCGCCCGAAGGTAACCGGAAAGGATCTGCAGCATGCTGTCAGGGAACACCCGGAACAGGCCCACGGAATCATTCTTGGGCATGAAGGTGGTCTTCTCCTCACCGGCGATCAGGTCCACCGCATCATACGCCGCCAGGTTCACTTCCCCGTCCTCCACGGTTTCATCGCTGACCGAGACGAAGGAATACCCGGCGGCCCTGACGGAAGCGCCGTGCACATAGCAGAAATCAAAATTGTTCCCCGGATACACATCCTGTTCAAGGTCCGCATACGAAGCGCCGTGTCCGGGTGAATCGTCATCCAGCCAGGGTGAATCCTTCCTGAAATCAAACTGTGCCCCCACCGTGTGAAGGTCTTCATGAAATGGAACTCCCTGGTCCACCATGAACAGGAAGCCGCTGTACTGCCTGTCATCGAACCAGGCCGGTCCCCCGGTCCGGTCAAATGCACTGATCAGAAGGATGTTCTTCTCTGATCCTGTTTTCCTGCAGGCGGACAGGATCTCCGAAGGGAAGCTTTCACCTCCCCGGTTCACGGCGGTCACTTTAAACGAGTAAATGGAATCGGGTGCCACCCCCTCCAGGGTGAAGGTGGTCCCCTCCACACCGGTCCCCCCGTCAAAGGCACCCCCGTTGATCCGGGTATACACCCGGTAGCTGTCGGGGACCGCGAAGGGCTCCAGCGGATCGGATCCCGGTCTCCAGTTGAGGATGATCCCACCCTGACCGTTGAATTCCGCGCGAAAGCCCTCCACCGGAAGGGGTTGCACCACGGGATCGAACTCATAGAGCTCGCCCAAAAAACGCAGCATTCCCTTGTAGATCGCCCTGGAGACATCAAACCGGAACATGGGCTCGCTCCCGAAACGCATATCGATCAGGTTCTGGTGGGATAGCAGTTCCAGGAGCATGGAGGGGACCTCTGGCCGGTATGCCTCGCTGTATTTCCTGTCCCACATGGCCCGCCTGACCCAGTCGGGGTCATATTTCGCACGGATATCTTCCACGATCCGGGTCTGGACCAAATCTGTCAGGTCCCGCGAGGCCATCCGGGAAAGGCCGCCCGGAAATATCCCCCGGTTCGGACTGGTGCTGTAGATCCCCAGGGTTCCGATGACCGTATCGCTTCCGCTGATCCCCGCATCGGTATGAAAGGCAAAGGCCAGGTCGACCGGAATGCCCTGTCCCGGTGAATCGCCGGCCAGGTGATTCACCCATTCTCCCCGGCTCTGGTAATCGTCGGTGTAATCGTTCACCGGATTGTGCAGGTTCCATACGACACTGTCGGGAAATCCAGCATACTGGAGGTAATAACGCGCCGATTCCTGGTATCGCGGACGGCCGCTGGTGAGTCCGTTCCTGGAAATGTTGCCCGTTCCTCCCCCGAACCGCACCGCATCGGCGCTGATGACGGCATTGCGGCGGCTGCTTTTACCGCTGAGGACCACCTGGCCCTTCCCGGCATGGATCCCCTTCGGGAACCAGAACCTCCCCAGGTAGATCCAGGTCCCCCCTCCCATCTGCTGGTTCACTGAAAATTCCGTCGTCCCCCCTCCGTGATACACCGTATAGCGGGCGTCGTCCGCGTTTCCGGGGGCAGCATGGTAAGAGACATAGACAGCGTAATACCCCTCCTCCGGGATATCCGGGATCCAGGTCACCGCTCCCGCGCCGCTCCTGTCCGATTTCATCTCCTCGTAACTGCCCAGGGTAAAGGGATTCTCATCCACATAGGGAGGGGTTCCCACTGCGAAACCGGTGCCGGGGACCGACACCGACGCATTGTCCGTGCTGAAGTAAATGCTGTTCCCCGTGCTCCCGTCATTGTCCACGATCACTTCGTGCCGCTGCCAGTCCCGCTCCCTGGGGATGAATACATTTGCACCCGCATTTTCAAGCATGGGCACGAGCATCTGGAGGGTGAAGGCCATGGGGAACAGGTCCTCCACCGTCTGGAAGATCCGGGCCCGCTGCCATTCCCACCTGTGGAGCGAGGGCTCGTAATACCATCCGTGGCTGTGCCAGAGGGCGATGTTCATCCGGTACAGGGAGGCCTCATCCAGATAGGGCCTGGAGAGGTCCCTGACCAGCGGGGGGGATTTTCGCCTCAGTCGCCCCACCGTCCGGCTTTTGTCCCTGTCCCTCCGGTCAGCCCTGTAATAATTCGGGATATACTCCCGGATATTCCGTCCACCGGACCAGATCTCCAGGTCAAATGCGCCGAAGGGATCCGGGAGCCCCTCTTTCAGCCCCTTTTCAAAAAACTGCACGCTGTTTTCCCTGAAAGGGGCATTCGCCAGGTTGGCATCCAGACAGAGCCGGATGGTTTCCTTCCGCATATCGATCATCACGGTATCCACCACGGTGGAATCCCGTTTCTGATAGCCGGTCATCTCGCTGAACAACCGGCCGTTGAACAACTCCCGTACATTCCGCCCGAGCTGCGAACGCACGATGGAATCCCCGGAAGGATTGTCATCCCTGGCGGAAGCAAGGGATTGAACAGAGAAAATCAGCAACAGGGTGAAAATCATTCTTCGGCAGCCGCACATGAAAATCTACACTTTTTTATATGACAAATCAGTCCTGAAATATTACACAAAAAAATCATCCGCCGGTGTGTCCGGCAATTTTTTCCGTTCGTGCTACTCATAGAGAAAATATCTCCCGGCCCGCTCCAGGAATATTTCCCTCTCCCTGACGTCGCCCCGCCAGATCTCCAGTGCTTTTTCAATATCTTTATCTTCCATGATGGATTTCCTGATCCGGTCGGTCCCGCACACCTGGTCGAACATCCGATACCGCGATTCCCTGTCACGGAACACATCGAAGGATGGGTCGATCTTTCCGGCCTCCTGAAGGAAGATGAACTGGATACCGGTGAGGAACACCCTGGCCGGGTCGGTCAAATGGATCTGCACCCCCTGCAGCTCCTCTCCCGCCCTGGCCATGTAATAGGGTTTCAAATAAATGGGACGGAAACCCACCCCTTTCAGGCCCCGTGCGTTCATGGAATCAGCCAGTGCCTGTGCATCGATCACATCGGTGACCAGGGTCTGGAATGGCAGGGTGTAACCGATCCCGACCATGTTGGGATCCAGTTCCCCCAGGATGCCGGTGGCCGCGTTGTAAAGCGCGGTCCCTTCATGCGGGATGTGGGGCGAGGTGGGGACCCAGGGCAGTCCGGTCCGGTCGAAAGTCATCTCCCGCTTCCATCCTTCCATGGGCACCACCCTTAAGCTGCACTTCCTGCCTCCTTCGAGCATCCCTTCGGCATTCAGCATCCGCGCCAGTTCACCACATGTCATCCCGTATATGTAGGGGATGCTGTACCGGCTGATGAACGAATGAAAACCTTCTTCCACCAGTGGACCCTCCACCCTGCATCCTCCCAGCGGATTTGGGCGGTCGAGGACCACCACCTCCTTTCCGTAATCCGCCGCAGCCTCCATCACCATTCCCATGGTGCTGATATAGGTGTAGGACCGGACCCCGATGTCCTGGATGTCGTACACGATCACATCCACCAGGTCCATGGCCTCCCGGTCCGGTTTCCTGCTTCTGCCGTAAAGGGAAAAAACAGGGATCCCGGTGCGTTCATCCACCCGGTCGGACACATGATCGCCCGCTGCAAAATCGCCCCGCACCCCGTGCTCAGGTCCGAACAATACGGTCAGTTTCACATGCGCATGCAGAATGTCGATGGTGGAGCGCAGGTGACGGTCCACCCCGGTGGGATTGGTCACCAGTCCCACCCGCTTCCCTTCAAAAAGTGCAAAGCCCGAATCCTGCAATACATCAATCCCGGTCCTAACCTGTCCCGGAGCAGCTGCCGACATCACGGCGAACAGCAACATCGCGGGCAAATACC
>DSDZ01000219.1 GCA_011048475.1 Bacteroides sp.
GGTGGCGATCACCTTCCTGGGCCCGGGCAGGATCAGCAGCACCAGCAGCAGCCAGAATAGCACATCCCCGGCTTTTTTCCAGCCCGTCCGATGCTGTTTCCATTGCAGGAACCTGTCCTTTAAGGTGGCCATTTTCAGAGATTTTCATGCAAAGTTAATTTTTCCGTTATATTTGTGTGATCAAAGCGCGGGGAATGTTAAAAAAGCTGAGGACCTTCTTCAAGGAAGAGATCTGGTCACCCGATCTTACTTCCAAGTCGCGCCGGCGGACTTTCCTGATCAGGCAGTCCAGGATCTATATCCTTGCTTTCAAAGGTTTCTTCGAGGACCGCGCGGCACTGAGGGCGGCCGCCCTGACCTACTTTACGGTGCTGTCAATCGTGCCCATCTTTGCCATTGCGTTTGCCATTGCCAGGAATTTCGGTTTCGAGGACCGGATGCATGAAGTTATCAGCAAGAACATGCAGGGACAGGAGGAGATCATGAACTGGGTGACCAACCTGGTGGACGGCTTTCTCGAAAAAGCGAAAGGGGGGATCCTGGCCGGGGTGGGAGGTGTGATCCTGTTCTGGTCGGTGATCCAGGTGCTGAACAACATCGAGGCCTCCTTCAACGACATCTGGCAGATCAGGAAGTCCCGCAGTTTTGCCCGGAAATTCTCGGACTACCTGGCCATTATGATCCTTGGTCCCTTTGCCATCGGATTGTCGGGCAGTTTCATGGTCAAGATCCAGTCGGCCGCTGCCGAGATCGAGCTGTTCCAGCCCGTGATCGTCTTCCTGATCAAATCGGTCCCCTATCTTTCCATCTGGCTTCTGTTCACCATCGTGTATATCGTGATGCCCAATACGAAAGTCAAGTTCAAATACGGACTGATCGCAGGGGTGTTCGCGGGCACCGTGGCCGTGATCTTCCAGGCGCTTTACCAGGACCTGCAGATCGGGGTGTTCAAGTTCAACACCCTCTACGGTAGTATCGCCGCCCTTCCCCTGTTCCTGTTGTGGCTTCAGATCACCTGGCTGATCGTACTGATGGGGGCGGAAATCGCTTTTGCCTACCAGAACATCGAAAATTATGAATTCGAAGAAGATGCGCTGAACCTGAGCGATCACAACAAGAAGATCCTGACCCTGCTGATCGCCCACCAGGTGATCAAGAATTTTGAAGACGGCACGGAGCCATGGAGCGCCGAGAAACTCAGCCACGCCCTGGGTATTCCCATCCGGCTGGTGAACGACCTGGTGTATGACATGGTCAATGCCGGGATCCTGTCCGAACTGGCGTCGGACAAACCCAGGGAGCGTTCCTACCAGCCCTCGGTGGACATCAATAAGATCACGGTGGAATACATCTACACCAAGCTGGGCCTGACAGGGGGAGACCAGCTCTATGTGACTGAATCGGATGCCCTGAACAGGATTACAAAGGTCCATGAGCATATCATGCATTCCATCAGGGAATCCCCTGCAAATGTGCTGCTTAAGGATCTCTGACAGGCACCCGCGCAAAAAAATCCCCCAGATCTTATTTGTTGTTATTCAATAATTCAGTAATATTGCAAACACGCATCAAAGAAATGGATTACATCACATTGCATAGGGTCCGTCATCACCACCACCGTCACCATGTGACTGGTTAGGACCCCGTGCAGTTCAATGTAACCCCGATTTATTGGCCAGGTTTGCAGATACTGCAGACCTTTTTTTTTATTTCCGTTACAGATGAACAGATTGAGAATTGCCATTCAGAAATCAGGGAGACTGAGCGAAAAATCCCTGGAGCTTCTCAGGGAAGCCGGGATCTCCCTGACAAACGGTTCCCGGAAACTCCTTTCCGTGGCACAGGAATTCCCCGTGGAGGTGATCTACCTGCGGGACGACGACATTCCGCAGTATGTGGAGGACGGGGTCACCGATATCGGCATCGTGGGAGAGAATGAATTTGTGGAGCGGAACTGCCGGGTGGATCTGGTGGAAAGGCTGGGATTTGCGCGGTGCAGGCTTTCCCTGGCCATCCCAAGGTCCGACTCTTACCAGGGCCTGGAAGACCTGGAGAACAAACGCATTGCCACCTCCTACCCGCTGATCCTGAATAATTTCCTTCATGAACGCGGTATAAAAGCGGAGGTCCATGTGATCAACGGTTCCGTTGAGATCGCCCCTTCCATCGGCCTGGCGGATGCCATTTTCGATATCGTCAGTTCGGGAAGCACGCTCATCAGCAACGGACTGAAAGAGGTGGAAACGGTCATGAGATCCGAGGCGGTGATCATAGCAAACCGAAACCTGGGGGAGGAGCAGCAGGGCCTGCTGCAGGATCTGAGGTTCCGGATCAGGAGCGTACTGGCCGCTTCCAACAACAAGTACATCCTTCTGAATGCACCCAATGACCGGCTGGAAGAGATCGTCCGGGTGATCCCCGGAATGAAGAGTCCAACCGTGATGCCCCTGGCAGAAGCGGGATGGAGCTCGGTGCACTCGGTGCTCAGCGAAAAGGAGTTCTGGGCCGTCATCGACCGCCTGAGGGAGCTGGGCGCACAGGGAATCCTTGTGATCCCCATCGAGAAAATGATCGTTTAAGTCTGTCCCGAATCTAACACAAACCAGAGATGATGAACGTAATCAATTATCCGGAACGCGCACAATGGAATGAATTGCTTCAGCGTCCGGTCATGGATTCCACCATTTTGGAGGAGCAGATCCGCAGGATCATCTCCGATGTGGCCGGCAGAGGGGATGAGGCGCTGATGGATTATACCCGGACCTTTGACAGGGTGGAACTCCCATCCATTGAGGTGGGCAGGAAGGAGATCCGGGAAGCTGCCGGTGTGGTGAGCGGAGAATTGAAGCATGCCATTGAAGAGGCACAGTGGAATATCCAGACCTTCCACAAGAAACAGATCACCCGCTCGGAGATCATCGTGACCACGGCCGGTGTCAGGTGCTGGCAGAAATCGGTTCCCATCGACAGGGTGGGACTCTACATTCCCGGCGGAACGGCACCCCTGCTTTCCACCGCGCTGATGCTCGGAATCCCGGCGAAACTGGCAGGATGCCCGGAGGTGGTGATATGCACCCCCCCCGGCACCTCGGGGAAGATCAATCCGGCGATCAGCTACATTGCAGGCCTGCTGGGGATTGACAGGGTTTTCAGGGTGGGAGGCGCGCAGGCCATTGCAGCCATGGCTTACGGGACGGAGACCATTCCCGCCGTGAACAAGATCTTCGGACCCGGAAACCAGTATGTGACCATGGCAAAACAGATCGTCAGCCGCAACAGGGTGGCCATAGACCTGCCGGCTGGTCCCTCCGAACTGGCAGTGGTGGCGGACGATTCCTCCAATCCGGCTTTTGTGGCCTCCGACCTGTTATCACAGGCGGAGCACGGGACGGACAGCCAGGTCCTGCTGCTGACCGATTCCAGGGAGTTGATCCGGCAGGTACGCGACCAGATCGAACGTCAGCTGGAATCCCTTCCAAGAAAGGAGATTGCGACCGGATCCCTGGCCCACAGCAAGATCATCCTGCTCCGGGACCAGCAGGAGATCATGGAGATGGTGAACCTGTATGCCCCCGAACATCTGATCATTGCCACGAAAAATTTCCGCGACCTGGCTGAAAAGGTTGTGAATGCAGGATCGGTGTTTCTGGGGAATTACACTCCGGAAAGTGCCGGTGACTACGCTTCGGGTACGAACCACACCCTGCCCACCAACGGATGGGCGCATGCTTTCAGCGGAGTGAACATGGACAGCTTTATCAAGAAGATCACCTTCCAGGAGATCAGCAGGTATGGCCTGCACAACATCGGGGATGCGGTGATGATCCTGGCCGAGGCCGAACAATTGCAGGCGCACAGTAATTCGGTGGCTATCCGCCTGAATACGGAAGAGGATGAGTAAACGGTTCGATATCGGGAAACTGGTCCGTGAAAATATCCGGCAACTGGTGCCCTATGCATCGGCCAGGGATGAATTTTCCGGCACCGCCTCCGTCTTCCTGGATGCCAATGAAAATCCCTTTAATGCCCCCCTGAACAGGTATCCCGATCCGAAACAGCAGCACCTGAAAGAGGAGATTGCCCGTCTGAAAGGACTGGATCCCGCGTGCCTCTTCCTGGGTAACGGAAGCGATGAGGGCATCGACCTGCTGATCAGGGTGCTCTGTGAACCGGGCCGGGATCATCTCATCACGGTCGATCCCACCTACGGAATGTACGGGGTATGTGCCGCGGTCAACGGGGTGGAGCGGAGGAGCGTCCAGCTGCGGGAGGATTTTAGCCTGGATCCGGAGGCGGTCATCGGGGAGGCGGACAGCCGGACCAGGATCATCTTCCTCTGTTCCCCGAACAACCCGACCTCCAACTCCCTGGACCGCCGGGCCATGCTCCGTATCATTGATGCGGCGGATTGTGTGGTGGTGGTGGATGAGGCTTATGTCGATTTCAGCGGGGAACCGGGGTTGCTTTCCATGGTGCGGGAGAAAAGGAACCTGGTGGTGCTCCAGACCTTTTCCAAGGCCTGGGGGATGGCGGGGGTCCGACTGGGAATGCTCTTCGCCGATCCTGAACTGATCGGGTACCTGACCGCGGTAAAATATCCTTATAATGTGAATGCCCTCACCCTGGACCAGGTGCAGCGGAGCCTTCGGGAGCCGGCAGCCATGAAAGGGTGGGTTGATCGGATCCTCCGGCAGCGGGACCTCCTTGCCGGTGCACTGGCATCCCTGCCGTTCGTGAGGCGGGTGTATCCTTCGGATGCCAATTTCCTGCTGGTCAGAATGGAAGATCCCCGCGGGGTGTACCGGTACCTGACAGCGCAGGGGATCATTGTCCGTGACCGTTCCTCGGTGCCCCTCTGCGAGGGTTGTCTGCGGATCACCGTCGGAACGGAGAACGAGAACAGGCTGCTGATGAACGCGTTAAAAAAATTTGCATGAACAAGCTCAAAAAAGTCATTTTCCTGGACCGGGACGGGACACTCATCCGGGAGCCGGCCGGGGATCAGCAGGTGGATTCCCTGGAAAAACTGGAATTTATGCCAGGGGTGTTCCGGAACCTTTACATGCTCAGGCATAATACAGAATATGAGCTGGTGGTGGTCTCGAACCAGGACGGACTGGGGACGGATGCGTTCCCGGAGGAAACATTCCGGCCTCCCCACGAAAAGTTCCTTACCGCATTCAGGAACGAGGGGGTGGAATTTGACGAGGTCCTGATCGATCCTTCCCTGCCCGGAAATCCTTCCCCGGGCAGGAAACCGGCAACCGGCATGCTGTTGAAATACATGGAGGGAGCATATGACCTGGCATCGTCCTATGTGATCGGCGACAGGCTCACCGATATGGAACTCGCCGCAAACCTGGGAGCCCGGGGGATCCTTTACGGAACCGGGGAGATAAAGGATCGGCTGGAGAAGAAAGGATTCACCTCACTGACAGTGCTTGTGAGCGATGACTGGGACAGGATCTACCGGTATATCAGGGCTTCCATGCGCCGCAGTGTGGTGGAACGGGTGACGGCCGAGACCCGGGTACACGTGGAGCTTTCACTGGACGGGGAGGGGAGAACGGATGTATCGACGGGACTCGGATTTTTTGACCACATGCTGGAACAGCTGGGGCGACACGGGGGGATCGACCTGATGGTGAAAACCACCGGCGACCTCCATGTGGATGAACACCATACGGTGGAGGATACCGCCATCGCACTCGGCCGGGCATTTTCGGAGGCGCTGGGTGACAAGCGGGGAATCGGCCGCTACGGCTTTGTCCTCCCCATGGATGATGCACTGGCGCAGGTGGCCCTAGATCTGGGCGGAAGGCCCTGGCTGGAGTGGAATGTCCGTTTCCGCAGGGAAATGGTGGGGGATGTCCCCACGGAACTGTTTTCCCATTTCTTCAGGAGTTTTTCCGATGCGGCCATGTGCAACCTGCATATCCACGCTTCGGGGAACAATGCACACCACAAGATCGAGGCGGTCTTCAAAGGGTTTGCCAGGGCGCTCCGGCAGGCGGTCACACTGGATCCCGGGGACAACCGGCTGCCCTCCACCAAAGGAATGCTGTAACAGATGAATGTAGCCATCATCAAATACAATGCAGGGAACATCAGATCGGTGGATTTCGCCCTGAGGCGGCTTGGCGTCACAGCCCGGATCACGGACGATTTTGATGTGATCAGGAAGGCCGACAAGGTGATCTTTCCCGGGGTCGGCGAGGCGGCCACCACCATGAAGTACCTGAAGGAAAAAGCGATGGACACACTGATCGCTTCCCTGGAACAGCCGGTGCTGGGTATCTGCCTGGGCATGCAGCTGATGTGCCGGTGGTCGGAAGAGAACGACACGCCCTGCATCGGGATCTTCGATGAGCCGGTCACCCGTTTTCCACCGGGGCTGAAGGTGCCCCACATGGGCTGGAACAACCTGCACAGGGTACGCGGACAGCTGTTTGAGGGGGATCTGCAGGGGGCATATGTCTACTTTGTCCATTCCTATTATGTACCCGTCTGTGAATACACGCTCGCGGAGACACAGTACATGGTCCCCTTCAGCGCGGCCATCCGGAAAGGGAACTTTTACGCCACACAGTTCCACCCGGAGAAAAGCGGTGACCCGGGCCAGCGGATCCTTTCAAATTTTCTGAATGTGTGATGGAAATCATTCCGGCAATCGATATCATCGAGGGAAAATGTGTCAGGCTCACCCGGGGGGAATTCCACCGGAAGCGGGAGTACGGCGACCCGCTGGAGATGGCCAGGATGCTTGAGGATCAGGGATTCAGAAGGCTTCACCTGGTGGATTTGGACGGGGCCATGCAGAAGCGGGTGGTCAACCACCGGATCCTGGAGCAGATCGCCCGCCAGACCACCCTGATCATCGATGCCGGAGGCGGTTTGAGGAGCGATGAGGATGTACGCATCGTGTTTGAGTCGGGTGCCCGCATGATCACCGGCGGCAGCGTGGCCGTTAAGGATCCGTCCCTTTTCCTGGGCTGGCTCGAAAGGTACGGTCCGGAAAGGGTGATCCTGGGGGCCGATTTCAGGCAGGGGAAGATCGCCGTTTCCGGCTGGAGCGAGGAAACGGACCTGGATTTGACGGAGTTCCTTTCAGATTATATGGATCAGGGCATCAGGAAGGCCATCTGTACCGACATTTCCAGGGATGGAATGCTGGAGGGACCAGCCACCGGTACCTATGCAGGGATCAAGAAAAAAATGGGATCCCTCTTTTTGGTGGCAAGCGGGGGGATCGCCCGACTGGAAGATCTGGAAGAACTAAAGGAAGCGGGAGCTGACGGGGTGATCATCGGGAAAGCCCTGTATGAGAACAGGATCACCCCGGATTTATTGAAAGAGTATCTCATCAACAGAGGCAGATCATGCTAGCAAAAAGGATCATCCCCTGCCTGGATATCAGGGACGGAAAAACCGTGAAAGGGATCCGGTTCGAGAATGTGGTGGATGTGGGGGATCCCGTGGAACTGGGAGCCAGGTATGCGGTGGACGGGGCCGATGAACTGGTATACCTGGACATTACAGCCACCCATGAAGGACGAAAACTGTTCGCCGACCTTGTGGAACGCATTGCCGCACACCTGAACATTCCCTTTACGGTGGGAGGCGGCATCCGCGACGTGGGGGATGCCGGTGTATTGCTGTCGGCAGGTGCCGACAAGGTGTCCGTCAATTCATCCGCCGTCCGGGATCCGGGACTGATCGACCGCATTGCCGGGGAATTCGGGACCCAGTTCCTGGTGGTGGCCATCGATGCCAGGAATGAAAAGGGTGGCTGGACCGTGTATGTGAACGGCGGGAGGATCCCGACGGAAAAGGAACTCTTCTCCTGGGCCAGGGAGGCACAGGAGAGGGGGGCGGGGGAGATCCTGTTTACCTCCATGAACCACGACGGGACGAAAAACGGGTTCGCATGCGATGCCCTGCGGGAACTTTCCTCCGCGCTCACCATTCCGGTGATCGCCTCGGGAGGGGCGGGCGAAATGCAGCATTTCCTGGAAGTGTTCCGTGACGGCCATGCGGATGCCGCGCTTGCGGCGAGCATTTTTCATTACAACGAGATCCCGGTACCAGTATTAAAGGAATACTTGAGAAAAAATAACATAACAGTCAGATAAAATGGATTTTGAAAAAATGAACGGACTGATTCCTGCAATCATCCAGGATGCAGCGACCCGGCGGGTGCTCATGCTCGGATTCATGAACCGGGAGGCCCTTGACAGGACCAGGAAAGAGGGGAAGGTGACCTTCTACAGCCGCACCCGGAAGAAGCTATGGACCAAGGGCGAGGAGAGTGGTCATTTTCTTCATGTGTCAGAAATCCTTGAGGATTGTGACCGGGACACCTTGCTGGTGAAGGTCCATCCGGAGGGACCGGTATGCCATACGGGCAGCGATACCTGTTTTGATGAGCGCAACACGGGGGATAGAACTTTCCTCAGCGAGTTGCAGGATCTGATCAGCCAAAGGAAACAGGAACTTCCCGAAGGATCCTACACAACCAGTCTTTTCAAAGCCGGGATCGGCCATATGGCACGGAAAGTGGGGGAGGAAGCCATTGAGCTGGTCATCGAATCGGCCGATGGACGCGGGGAACGGTTCCTCAGTGAAGCGGCCGATCTGGTGTACCACCTGCTGGTGCTTCTCGCAGCCAGGGGATACGGGATCGGCGATGTGGAAAAAGTACTGCGTGAAAGACATGCAGGATAAACGCTTCCACTGAGGATGCCCGGGGGATGCCCCTATTTGTTCATGATTGCTTCGATCTCCGCAATTTCCCTGGGCGCGTACCTGGAAAGGTTCAGGTTCCCCGAGGCGGTGATGAGGATGTCGTCCTCGATCCGCACCCCGATGTTCCTGTAGCGTGCATAGACAGGCCTGACCTGTTCGGCGAAAGCGGCCAGCTCGGCGCTGTCCGCCTCACTGCCGAAGATGTCGGACAGCTGTTCCAGTCCCTTTTCCCTGAAATACAGCCCCGGCTCAATGGTCAGCACCATCCCCGGCTCCAGCACCCTGCTTACCAGGGAATCACCGGGGGTGTGCTGCATGAAATGACTGAAGCTCCCGCCCATCTCTCCCACATCGTGCACGTCCATTCCCAGGAAATGTGAAGAAGGGTAAAGGATGTAAAACCTGATCTGCCAGGGGGATTGGGGATCGGTGATCAGTCCCAGTTCAGTAAGCCCTTCCACAAGTACCTCCCTGGCGGCCATGTGGCCGTCCATGAACATGTTCCCGGGTTTCATCTGTTCAATGCCTGCACGCTGGGCATCCAGCACCAGCTGGTAAATGGTTTTCTGGGGCTCGCCGAACTTTCCGCTGACCGGTATGGTGCGGCTGATATCGGCCGTGTAAAAGCCGTATTCTGCCCCGATATCCATCAGCAGCAGGTCTCCTTCCTCCATTTTTCTCGTGTTGCGCTCGTAATGCAGGATGGTGCTGTTGGGTCCGGACCCCACGATGGAGGCAAATCCGGGCATCGCCGCTCCGAATCGCCTGAATGTGCCTTCGATGATGGCTTCCATCTCAAACTCGTATTTCCCGGGGGCGCAGTTTTCCATCACAGACACGAGAGCTTTCGCGGTGATGTTGCATGCTTTCTGCAGGCGCAGCACTTCCGGGGATCCCTTGATCACGCGCATCTCATCCACCATTTCCCCCACGTGGCTGATGCGCACGAAACCGTCCCATCCGGCCAGTTCCCCGAGCCGTTGCGGGAGCAGGGGATCCGACCGGTCCATGTACAGCGTCTGTCCCGAAGAAAAGATCCCTGACAGCCGGTTCGCGAATTCACTCCATTCCAGGATGCGGTCAGGCCTGTACAGGGCCTCTGTTTCCTCCTTTGAAGCGGGCTGCCCTTCATAGATCAGGGACCTGATGGTGGGGGGACGGAGCACCAGGATATACCGGTCAGGCTCCGAATTGCTCAGGATGGCGTAGCAGTCCGGCGCCTCCATCCCCGTGAGGTAATAGAAATAGTTATTGGGACGGAATTCATGCCGGTTATGACTCGCCGGATCCGACGAGCAGAGAATAATGGTCCCTTCCCCGAGCCCGGAAAGGACCCGTTCGCGCCGTTCCCGGAAGACCTCCTGGTAGACGGGATCGGACTGCAGATCGGATAGATCCGCCTCCAGGGGAATGTTCCAGGAACCTGTGCCGGATTCGCTGCAGCCGGCTGTCAGCAGAGGCAGCATCAGAATCCGGAGAAATCTGTATATCCTCATCCTGGTCTGAAAAGGTTTGTCAGCTGACCGA
>DSDZ01000424.1 GCA_011048475.1 Bacteroides sp.
ACCCTTTA
Source organism: Bacteroides sp. (assembly GCA_011048475.1). Classification (GTDB taxonomy): domain Bacteria; phylum Bacteroidota; class Bacteroidia; order Bacteroidales. The sequence continues at coordinate 9 of DSDZ01000424.1, forward strand.
CAGGGCGATGGAGGCGGCCGGTATCCTGCAGGAAAAGTATGGCCTTTCCGCCGAGATCATTGATGCCAGGACACTCGTGCCGTTCAACTATGAACCTGTCCTCAGATCCCTGAAAAAAACGGGCCGCATCCTGCTGGTGAGCGATGCGTGCGAAAGGGGTTCATACCTGAACGACATGGCGCAGCATGTCACAGAACTGGGATTTGATGACCTGGACGCCCCCCCGGTGGTGGTCGGATCGAGGAACTGGATCACACCGGCCTATGAACTGGAGGACTATTTCTTTCCCCAGGCTTCCTGGATCCTGGATGCCATCCATGAAAGGATCATCCCCTTGAAAAATCACCAGACAACCAATAACTTTACAACAGGCGAAAAGCTCCGGCGCAGCAGGCTGGGTGTGTAGGTTCACATAAACATATGACCGGATGAAATGGCTGAAACAGTTTCCAGAAGCAGACCAGCTGGTTGAAATGTACCCGGACGGGGGCGGTGTGTCTCCCCTGAAGGTGAACAACCATATCCATTCCCCGTACTCCTTCAGTGCGTTCAAGAACATGGAAGAATCGGTCCGCTTGGCAGCAGAGGAGGATGTAAGGATATTGGGCATCAATGATTTTTATGTGGCCGAAGGATACGGCGAATTTATCGGTCACTGCATCCGTTACGGGATCTTTCCGCTTCTGAACATCGAGCTGATCGGGATCAGTGCCGAAGAGCAAAGAAATGGCATCAGGGTGAATGATCCGAACAATCCCGGGAGGACCTACATCAGCGGCAAGGGGCTTGCCTTTCCCTTCAGCCTGCCTGCGGATCAGCAGAAGAAACTGGACAGGGTGATCGGGGAGAGCAACAGGCAGGTTGCCCGGATGATCGACCTGCTGAACCGGTGGCTGACCAAACAGGGTGTCGGAGTTGATCTGTCGGTGGAAGAGATCATGCGGCACCATGCGTTCAAACTGCTCCGGGAAAGGCACGTGGCCAGGGTTTTGAGACTGAAGCTGGAGGAATGCACCAACAGCAATGCTGATTTGAATGAGCTGTTGCGGAGGGTGTACGGGGGGAGCCCGTCTGAAAAACAGCCGGGTGACACGGCCGGATTGGAGGACGAGCTGAGAGCCAGGTTGCTGAAGTCGGGAGCACCGGCTTTCGTCCCCGAGGATGAAAAGGCATTTCTTCCTTTGGACGAGATCGTGGGCCTGATCAGGGATGCCGGCGGAATTCCCACCTATCCGCTGCTGGTGGATGGTGCCGGAGGAAAGATCACAGAATTCGAGGCTGATCCGGAGCAGTTGCGACAGGTGCTCGAAAAGCGGGGCGTTTATTCAGTGGAGTTCATACCGCTGCGGAACAGGTATGAGAAACTGAAGGAATACGCTGCTTATTTTTATGCAAAGGGGTTTACGGTCTCTTTCGGAACGGAGCACAACACGGCGGCCATGATACCCCTCACCGTCAGCTGCAAAGGGAATGTTCCGCTGGATGATGAATTGATGCGCATCTCCTACTGCGGGGCCGCCTGCATTGCTGCCCACCAGTATCTTGTGGCCCGCGGCGACCGGCAGGCGGGATCCCTTCCCCGGGAAGAGATGGAAAAGATCGGACATGCGGTGATCAGCCACTATTTCAGGGTTTTCTTATCTTCATCCCGGGGTAACCGTTTACAACCATAACCAACGACCTATGGACACGACACGACAGACAATTATGCAACTCGTTCCGGCCATCCGGATGATCATGTCGGCGCAGTCATTGAAAAGCGGCAGTTTTGTGCCCCTTGACCGGCTGGCTGAAACCGATCCTGAGAAGATCTCGGTGAGACTGGGAAGGCCGGTCTCCCTATTCAGGGGCGAACCGGATTCCATCTTGAAAGAGGTCCTGAGCGCAAGGGATGAGATCGGGGAGTACCTTTTCCTTGAGAATCTGGGGCTTTTGGGATTGTCATCCAATAAATCGAAGATCGAACAGAAACTGGCCACGGTCAGGAAAGAGAGCAGGGGCATGGCACTGCCCGAGTCGGTGGCCCCTCCGCAGATCAGGAAGCCCCTGTACAACAAGATCATCCTGGTCACGGGGGCGGCCATGGGATATGGCGAAGGGATCGCCCGGATGCTGTTCGCCGAGGGTGCCAACGTGGTTCTGATGGACATCAATGAGGAAAAAGGAGAAGCGGTAGCCCATCAGCTGAACCTGCAGCAGACAGCCAACCGCGCCCTGTTCATCCGCACCGACGTGACCGATCTGGAATCGGTGAGGAACGGCGTTTTTGAAACGGTGCTTGAGTTTACCGGCGCGGACGTACTCATCAGCAATGCGGGCGTGTTGCAGGCGGGCGGGATCGATGAAATGGATCCGGACAGGTTTGAGTTCGTAACCCGGGTCAATTACAGCGGATACTATAACTGCATCAAGGCGGTTGTTCCCGTGATGCAGGCCCAGAACCGCCATGCCCCGGACCACTTCGGCGACATCATCCAGATCAACTCAAAATCGGGCCTGGAGGGAAGCAAAAAGAATTTTGCCTATGCAGGCAGCAAGTTTGCCGGGATCGGACTCACCCAGTCCCTGGCCCTGGAGCTGATGCCGGACAGGATCAAGGTGAATGCCATCTGTCCGGGCAATTATTTCGAAGGACCGCTCTGGTCGGATCCTGAAAATGGGCTCTTCGTCCAGTATCTGAATACGGGCAAGGTTCCGGGTGCAAAAACAATTGCGGATGTCAGGCGTCATTACGAAGCGATGGTTCCCGCAGGACGCGGATGCAGGGTCGAGGATGTGGTCAGGGCCATCAAATACGCCATCGAACAGGAGTACGAGACCGGTCAGGCCATCCCGGTAACAGGCGGACAGGTCATGTTAAGCTAGTTGATATTCATGCATGTAAAAAAGACCGAAGGGATTATTTTTGATTTGGACGGAACCCTGGTGGATACCATTGAGGATATCGGGGATGCTGCCAATGAGATGCTTGCGCATTACGGCCTGCCCCCGCACGATACTTCCCGGTATGTGCAATGGATCGGGAGCGGGGCGGTTAAATTTGTGGAGCGGGCCCTGAACCAATATCAGGTTCCCGATGACCTGCAGAGCTGCGTGGCCCTCTTCAGGGAGATCTATGGCAGGAACCTGCATAACAAAAGCAGGCTTTATGACGGATTTCCCGCAGTGCTGGATGCATTTGCCAAAAAGGGGATCAGGCTGTCAATACTTTCCAACAAGCCGGATTACCTCACCAGGCAGGTTGCGGAACATTTTCTTTCCGGCTGGCCGTTCCATCCCGTATTCGGCCAGCGGGAGGAGGTCCCCAGGAAGCCCGATCCGGCCGCCGCCTTTGAAATTGCGGAGATGTTGAACCTGGAAGCGGACAGGATATTGTTCGTGGGTGATTCGGACAATGATTTCCTCACCGCGCTGGCCGCGGGAATGGTTCCGGTAGGCGTCACCTGGGGGTACGGCAGAAGGGAAGATGAACGGTTTAACGGACAGGTGACCTGGGTGGACCATCCCCGCCAGTTGCTGTCCCTAATCAAATGAACGCCGGGAAATGAAAACAAGAGCAGTCCGGTTACACGGAAAAAAAGACCTGAGGATCGAGGAATTCGAACTCCCCTCACCGGGCAGGGACGAGATCCTGGCAAAGGTGGTCAGCGACAGCCTCTGCATGTCCTCCTACAAAGCTTCCATGCAGGGAGCCGACCATAAACGCATTCCGGACGATGTGGCCGATCATCCCGTGATCATCGGGCACGAATTCGCCGGCGAGATCCTGCAGGTGGGGGAGAAGTGGAAAGGTGCCTTCAAAGCGGGGGATAAGTTCGCCATCCAGCCGGCACTGAATTACAGGGACGGACCGGTGGGGATCCTGGGGGCGCCCGGATATTCCTACGGGTACCTTGGCGGCGATGCCACTTATGTGATCATTCCCGACGAAGTAATGGCCCAGGGCTGCCTGCTGGTATACAACGGTCCGGGCTACTATCCAGCCTCCATGGCCGAACCGCTGTCCTGTGTCATCGGTGCCCTGCATGCCAATTATCACATCAAGCCGGGGACCTACGTTCATGATATGGAGATTGTGGAAGGCGGCCGGATGGCCATCCTGGCCGGGGTGGGCCCCATGGGACTGGCCATGATCAACACGGTGCTCCACAGGGAAGGTCCCAGACCTTCGCTGCTGGTGGTGACCGACATTGACGGGGAAAGGCTGAAACGGGCTGAGTGCCTGTATTCCCCTGAATTAGCAAAAACCAGGGGGATCGACCTTCATTACATCAACACCTCGGACTTGGAGGACCCGGTCACCCACCTGAGAAACCTGTCGAGAAACGACGGATACAATGATGTATTCGTGTTTGCCCCTGTCAGCCAGGTGATCGAAATGGCCGATGCACTGCTTGCCTTCGACGGATGCCTGAATTTTTTTGCCGGTCCCTCCGATCCTGACTTCAGCGCACGCCTGAATTTCTACAATGTTCATTATGCCTTCACCCACCTGGTGGGCACCAGTGGCGGGAACACGGATGATATCAAAGAGTCGCTCGAGCTCATGGAAAAGGGACTGGATCCGTCGGGCCTGATCACCCATATCGGGGGATTGAACGCGGTGCCCGGGGCCACGCTGGATCTGCCGGCTATTCCAGGCGGAAAGAAACTGATCTATACCCATCTGGACATGCCCCTGACCGCCATTTCGGATTTCAGGATGCGGGGGCAGGAGGATCCGCTTTTCCATCAGCTGGCCGGTATCTGCGACAGGCACGAGGGCCTCTGGTCCGTTGAGGCGGAAGACTATCTGCTGAATCATTGTTGTTGATCCTGTTTCCAGCGCTATGCCAGTTAAACAGCTTCCCGATGAGTTCACCTGTATCGCGGTGGATATGGGCGCCGGCAGCATCCGTGTGATGCTGGGTGCCATCGACGGGAAGGGCATTTCTGAAAGGGAGGACATTTCTTACAGGGAGGTGCACCGGATCCCGAACGAGCCTGTATTCAGGGACGGACATGACAGGTGGGACATGGATCGGATCGTCCGGGAGATCAAAACGGGGATTTTAAAAGCAGTGGATGTTTCACCTTATCCTCCCCTCAGCATCGGGGTGGATTCATGGGGAGTGGATTTCATTCTGCTGGATGACCGGAACCATTTGCTGGAAACGCCGGTTTCTTACAGGGATAAAAGGACTGCGGGGATGAGGGAACTGTGGAACACCATGATGCCCGAAATGGAGACCTTCCGGCGCACGGGGATCAATTTCTACCTGTTCAACACCCTTTTCCAGGTGCTTTCCATCAGGGATTCAACGCTGTTGAAAAATGCATCCAGACTCCTTTTCATGCCCTGTTATATCGGCGGCCTTCTCTCAGGACGTGCCGTCAACGAGCTCACGATCGCCTCCACTTCCCAGATGCTGGAAGTCCGGGGCGACCGCTGGGATGACCGGATCCTGGAGCTTCTGGATGTGGACAAAGCGCTTTTCGGAGAGGTGGTCCCGCCCGGAACCCGTCTGGGTTCGGTGACCCTTCCCGGGGCGGAGGGGATGGAGCATGTGGCTGTCTGCGGACACGACACGGCCTGCGTGGTGGCGGCGATCCCCTCAACGGAACCGGGTTACGCTTACATATCTGCCGGTACCTGGTGCATCGTCGGGGTGGAATCCGACACGCCCCTACTGACGGAGGATGCATTGCGTTTCGGATTGACCAACGAAAGGGGGTATGGCAACACCTACCGGATCCTGAAGAACATCACGGGACTATGGCTGTTGCAGGGACTGAAGGAACATCTTCCCGCCGGTACTTCTTACGCGGATATGGAAACGATGACCCGGGATGGAGGTCCCATCGCGCAGCTGATCGATCCTGATGATCCCGTTTTTTATCATCCTGCTGACATGAAGGACGCATTTGACTCCTTTTTCCGGAAGACAGGTCAGCCGCTCCCGGAGTCTTTCAGCGGATACCTGTTGTGTGCATACGACAGCCTCTGTTTCTCATTCAGGCACCAGATTGAAAAGCTGGAGCAGTTCACGGGGAAAAACATTTCGGTGCTGCACGTGGTAGGGGGAGGCAGCCAGTCCGAATACCTTTGCCAGCGCATTGCCGATTCCTGTGGAAGAAAGGTGGTGGCAGGACCGGTGGAAGGGGCCACCCTGGGAAACATCCTGATCCAGGCGCTGGCCATGGGCAGGATCAAGAATCTTGCTGAAGGCAGGGCACTGATCAGGAAATCCTGTCAACTGAAGATATATCAGCCGGCGGCTGACCTGGAACGGACCACGAAACACTATCTGAAATTTCTGCAACTAAAAGATAAACAGTAGCATTAATACATCCATTTTGCATCATTTTCCCTGACATCAATTCTTGTTTTTTTCGAGTTCGTTCAATTCCCCGGGTGTTTCCGCCAAAGACATTTAACGTAGGGGACCAATCTTTCAAACGTTGATTTTTATTTTTTTAGATCTTTCCACTCCTTCAGGTACTTCTTTCTGTATTTTTGGTCAGGTTCTTGTTCAATGAGGGCAAATGCGGTTTCTTTTAGGGAGCTGTCTTTCACTTCGTCATATTTTGCGGAGCAGGACAATGATTTTGATGCTCAGATAGCAGATACGACTATTACAATGATACAGTATATCTTGCTAACCCTGAATTTCCGGTTTGAGCATTATGAGACAAAGGGGGTACTGTTCCAGCACGTCAAAAAGGGGATCATACAATCCCGTTTGAATGAGCGGTTATGGGGTTTATTTATTGAACTAATGAGGGTTGAGGAAGTTCTTTTTGATGAGATTCATGTCTTCTTTACATCATTTCAATTATTTCTTTTCTTACCAGATCAAATCCTTCATTAGGATCATAGGTTTCATCAGGACGAAGTAAAGCAGTCGTGTCTCCAAGGAATTCCGGATCTTTCATCTTATCTTCCAAGTTCTTAAGGTATGACAATTTGGATGGAATGCCTGAGAATTCATGATTCATATAATCCAGGAATACCTGTATAATCTTCTCTTTTGATAAAGAGTCAGTTGATCTCAATGCTTTAAAAAGGTCATAAAGATCTCTTCCCTTCTTTCTCTGATAAAGTGCCCTTAGCTTTGTACCCGGCAATTCTTCGAACTCGTAAGTTGTTATATTGCATTGTCCATTGAACCATAATGAATTGACTTTAAATGCCTTTTTCTTAAGATCAAAGACTGAAAAGTGCTCTCTGCAGTTTATCACTACCTTTAGTTTTAGAATCTGAACAGGCTGCATCTCAGATTCAAAATTAAATATCAACGTAGTATTTCTGTCCTTCTGTTTGATCTTTGGTTCTCCCAGGAAACTCAACAGTTTCCTGATTTTGTCAATTGATGATCCAATTGGTTCTGCTGCAATCTGTACCAAATCTATATCTTCCGAAAACCTGGGTTCTGGTTCCAGAAAAAGTTTATGTATAGCCGTACCTCCCCGGAAAGCAACTTTTTCAGTTATAAACTCATCCGAAAATAATTCGACAAGTGCCCGGCAGATAATCAGGTCCTGTTCTACCTGCTCATTAGCCTTCCATGGAGCAATTTCAGACCATTCGGTAATATATTGATGTGGTATCATTCGTCTATTTCAATTGCTGCATTAACGATTACTTTCCATCGGTTTTCTGATGAGAAACCTTTGGCTGGAGCAGATGCTTTTAACGGTATCCTGAAAAAAACTAAACCATTTTTCTGAGATGCTTCAAATAGTTCGTCTGCCAGTTTTCCATTGTTTAGAACTCTCTCAATCAAATATCCAAGTCTTTGTATTGCAGTAGCAGTAGTTGAAGCAAAAAAAACAGAATCAAACTCTTTGGGTTCTATTTCTTCTACGAGTTCGTTCAATACGGTAGCTGCCCTTGTAATTCCTCCGGATCTTTTTTCATATTGGACAAGATCACTGGCAGTCAGTACTGGTGAAGACACTTTAAGATAACCTGATTCAGTTTTTCGTTCTCTGAGCAATCGACTTTCAATATTACCTTTACTGATGAAATTTACTTTTAATCCCTTCTTATGAGAAGGCCGAAGGACAGGGAAATCAGTTACAACAAAATATTCCTGAGGCTGCTGGTGTGCCGCTCCATATAAAGCTGCGGCACTTAATAATCCCACATAATAAGGTCGGTTAAGAAATTTCATGAAATCGTCCATGAATAAAGCAGCAGGCAGAATCCCTCTGTTTGCATATTGTGCAGAGATCATTAAATAGAATCCTTTGTGAAATGATACTATTTTCCCCTTCTTCGATAACCTTTTTAAAGCACTTTTAATGGCTGCTCCGGAATAGTTCGGTAATTCCTCCTCCAACTGGTTTAATGAAAATGATATTCTTCCCCTTTTTTCGAGGTTTTCAATCCATCGACTTACATTTATGTTAAGCTGTTCTATCATATTGTTAAAAGTGATATTTTGCGAAAGGTACCGATTTTCGGCCATTTTCGCAAAAAATCTATTCAATTCTTTTTTGTGTGAAGAGTCATTGAAAGCTAACTGAAAAATAGTATAAAATCTGGTTCAAAATATATTGCTGGAGTACGAAATGATCATGCATTAGTGGCCGAAACTTTCTGACCTGCATCAATTAATATGATGTTTTTATCGTTATCAAGATTCAATTCCCTGGAAACCAGTGATAGGTATTCTTCCCTGGCCCGGTTCATCAGCTTCAAATCATTCGGCTCAGTGATGTATTGATCAGCGATGCCGGCCTTGGCATTTAGCCTTTTGGCATAGATCCCGGCCAACTCATCCGAGGGTACCAACTCGGCCAAAAGGGCCCAGCGGTTATCCTCTTTTAGTTGCTGATGAATTGGATGTTGAAATTCTTGCAATGTCAGCTGGCCTGATGGGTTATATTTGATCATTAGTGCAAGGGATTTTCTTCAAATTACCCACTCACTCGCACTTTCCCTTGCGTTTTACCACAATGCTTTTAACCTCAATCTTTTATCACTTTACTGGTAGCGCAATAGCTGCACATATTGAGGTTCGTAAGGATGTGTTTTGCAGGTTAAAGAATAACGTAAAGATTTGTTGGAGGATGATCCATTGGATGTTCGTACTGAAGTTCATCAAAATTGCTTTGAGCCAGGGAGAGAATAATGATGAAAAGCTACTGGCTAAGATCCAACAAGAACTGAAGTCAGAGACATACCTTCCAATGAAAAATCGGATAAAACCCATTCGAAAGGAAAAGGAAAATTCAGAAAACTGGGTATTCCCACGATCAAAGACAGGATAGTTCAGGGAGCAATAAAACTGATCCTTGAACCTGTTTTTGAAGCGGACTTTCAACCCGGATCATTTGGTTACAGACCGAAGCGGACAGCGCACCAGGCGATAGAACATGTGGCTAATGCCATTGGCTCTGGCTTTCGGGAAATACACTGCATATAAGCACCGGTTGCAACAACTTCAACGTTTCGATTAACGAAGGCCGCCTGAGAATTACCGCCTGTTTAAGAATGGATTCCGCGACAAACCAGAAAAGCATTCGGGATTCCTCATCGATCAAGAAAAAAGCAGCCTTCATATCAGAATCTGTCAAAAGATTTGTCAATGTCACGGAGGGTTTGGTTTCAAGAAACGGTTAATGGCAACCCAAATCCCATAACCCGGGATCGCATGGGTCTTACCGGGGAAAAAACCTCAGAAATCGTTGATCACCGGTCTGCAACCGGATTTCAGAAATGGTAATCCATGGCTGCATTATCTATGACCAGGACCCAGTCCACCCCGGCCACAGGGGTCCTGAATATGTGTGGTGATGTTCCGTTAAAATCGCCAATTTTCTCTGCAACACCTGTCCTCGGGTTGAACCACCATGCCCTGATCCTTTCGGCCTTCAGCGGGACCGGATCCACGGTAATGCTCCTGTTCGAAGGCAGGTAGATAAACGCAAAATCCTCCCCCCTGAAAGCCTGCAGATGGTTCACTTCATTGCCCCGGTCCGAGACGATCATGGCTGGATCCGGCGCGCCCGTGATCCTGGGCCTGGATTCCATGAGGTTCCTTACATGGATCATGTCCCACGCTCCCGGAAGATCGAGCACCCGGTGCCAGTAGTTCCTCGCATTCCCCACCGGGGTCCTTCCCTCGCCCAGCATCTGCCATACGGGATGGCACCCGTAGGTATGTCCGTGTGCCCCTGCAAAAAGGGCCCAGTATGCC
>DSDZ01000425.1 GCA_011048475.1 Bacteroides sp.
CTCCGCGGCTACCTGCAGGGCTTCGGCCCGGTCCCGCTCGAACAGGGCATCCCTGCGCGCAAAAGCGGGAACGACCGTTTCCCCGTCACCCTGAACGGTGCCCGGGGAAACCGTCATGGGTCCGTCTGTAAAAAGAGAGTCGACTATGTTTCCTGCGGCATCCATAAAATATGCCTGGGTCAGCAATTGGTCGGGGAATCCGTTCTCGATGCTGACCCGGATCAGCATCCAGTTCATATGATCCAGGTTGTCATCGATGGCTGAAAGATCAAAGTCGATGGTCCCCCGGAGGGACAGCGAGGCTTCATCCACCCAGCCGGGAAGCCCGGTGAGGGTATCCGGTGCAAGCAGCAGGGTATCGAACCCGCTTTCGGCGTCCAGTCCCAGGCTTTTTTCCCCGACCGGAAAGGCCAGACCGGGATTCCATTCAAATGACCCGGGCAGGTGGTCCGGGGCATCCTTCATGCAGGAAGGGAACACCGCAGCTGCCAGGAGAAGGAGTGCCGCGGCGAGAGGCCATCTGCATTGCTCTCGGAATGGTTGTCTCATCGGATGCAGGGATCGGTCTGAAGGGTAAACAATCAGGAAAAGATAACGTTCAAATTTATACGGGCAAAAAATTATCCCTTATTTTTGACGACATGAACAACGTAAAGGATGATGCTAACAGTTCATAAGATCGGCGGGACTTCCATGTCCAGCTTCGGTGATGTGCTCCGGAACATCATCATCGGTCAGCCCCGGGTAGCGGACCTGTACAACAGGATCTTCGTGGTATCGGCTTACAGCAACGTGACCAACTGGCTGCTTGAACATAAAAGGACCGGCGAGCCCGGGATCTATAACCTGTTTGCGCAGGGGGAGCAATACCACGGGGGACTGGACGAGTTGCTCGGAAGGCTGGTCGGGATCAACCACGGAATGCAGGAGTTGAAGCTGGACCTGGGGATGGCAGATGCGTTTATCTCGGAACGCGTGGAACAGGCCAGGAACTACCTGGTCAGTCTGGAAGAGGTCATGGCCTCGGGTTACGTGAGCAGGCAGGACATCCTGCTTGCGGCCAGGGAAATCCTGGCTTCCATCGGGGAGGCGCACTCGGCATTCAATTCTGTCAATATCCTGGAAAATAACGGGATCCACGCCACTTTCGTGGATCTCTGCGGATTCAGCGATACCGAGTACCTGACCATTGACCAGCGGATCCACAGGGCATTCGGGGGACTTGACTTTTCGGTGACCATCCCCGTGGCGACAGGATATACGAAGGGGACGGAAGGGATCATGAGGGAATTTGACCGGGGTTATTCGGAAGTGACATTCAGCAAGATCGCCATCGAAGTGGGTGCAACGGAGGCGGTCATCCACAAGGAATTTCATCTTTCCAGTGCTGATCCGGCCATTGTGGGACTTGAATATTCAAGACCGGTGGGAGCTACCAACTTCAACGTGGCGGACCAGCTGGCGGATATCGGTATGGAAGCCATTCATCCGAGGGCATCCAAGCCCCTTGAACTGGCAGGGATCAGGATCCGAATCAAGAACACCTTCGAACCCGGTCACCCGGGTACGCTGATCTCGAAGGATTACAGCGGGGACGAATCCAGGGTGGAGATCATATCGGGGACCGACCGTGTGGTTGCCTTCGAGGTTCATGATCCGTTCATGGTTGGACAGGTGGGGTATGACATGAACCTGATGAAGGTGCTCCAGCGGCACAACATCTCCTATATCCTGAAAGCCACCAATGCCAACAGCATCACCATGGTTGTCTGGGAAAAGGATATGTCGGATGGTCTGCTGGAGGAGCTGAGGGGGCTCTATTACCAGGTGAGATCCAAAAAAGCTGCGCTGGTTTGTGCGCTGGGCACAAACATTGCCCGTCCCGGTTCACTGGCCAGGGCGGCCACAGCACTGGCAGAGAAGAAGATCAATATTGAAGCTGTCTCCCAGTCGCTGATGCAGGTGAACATGCAGTTCGTGATCCGCCGTGAAGATTACCGCGAAGCCATCATCGCGCTGAACCGCGCGCTGTGTTATGAAAATTGAAATTGAAGCTCCCCGGAGCCTGCTTCGGGGAACCGATCCTGCGAGTCCGGCGCAGTCAGAGCGCGGGCAGGATTCACAAACCGGAGATACTTGAGGCTGGGAAAACATAGGGTGAAGGAGGAAGGGGGCCTGAAAAGGGCGCTGGGGTACTATTCCCTTACGAACATCGTGGTTGCCAACATGATCGGGGCGGGGATCTTTACCACCTCAGGTCTTTTGATCACCCGGTTGTATGATCCGCTGCTGATGCTGGTCCTCTGGCTGGCCGGGGGGATCCTTGCATTATGCGGGGCGATGAGCTACGCGGAGCTGGGAGCCAGGTACCCCGAAGCCGGCGGAGAGTATATTTTCCTGTCCAGGCTTTTTTCTCCGTTGCCGGGCTTCCTCAGCGGGTGGGTTTCATTTGTGGTGGGTTTCTCCGCACCTGTCGCAGCATCTTCGCTGGCATTCAGTGAGTACCTGGTCCGGGCCGTTCCCCCGGGAGGCATAGCGGAAGACCCCCTCTTTCTGAAGAAGGCGATCGCCCTGGGGATCATTCTCCTCTTCACACTAATTCACTCGCTCGGTCTCAGGTCAGGTGCCCGTTTTCAGAATGTCCTCACCATGATCAAGATCCTGCTGATCACGGGATTCATGTTTGCGGGATTCCTCATCGGGGACGGCAACATGGAGCATTTCACCGGACAAATCAGCGGCGATCCCCCGCACACCCGGTTCAGATCGGCCGGTTGGGCCCTGATCCTCATCATGTTCTCCTACAGCGGGTGGAATGCTTCCACCTATGTGGGATCAGAGATCCGGGAGCCCGGAAAGAACATTCCCCGTTCCCTGATCACGGGAACCCTGGTGGTGACCTTCATCTACCTGGCGCTGAACGCACTTTTCATTTATGCCATCCCGGCCGATGAGATGAGCGGTGTCATTTCTGTCGGGGGACTGGCGGCAAGTAAGCTGTTCGGCATAGCGGCCGACCGCTTCTTCTCGGTTTTCATCGCACTGATCCTGCTCTCTTCCATCAGCGCCTACATGATCATCGGGCCGAGGGTCTATTTTGCCATGTCCGGGGCAGGCCATTTTTTCAGGGCGGCCGGACGTGTGAACCGGTTCAACGTGCCCGGCTTCTCCATCATCGCGCAGAGCCTGCTGGCGGTGGTCTTTGTCGTCTCGGGGACTTTCGACCAGATCCTGACCCTGCTGGGCTTCTCCCTGGGTGTGTTCCCCGTGCTCTGCGTGATCGGTGTGTTCAGGCTGAGGATGAAAGGGCTCTCCGTGCTGAAGATGCCGGGCTATCCGTTCCTTCAGATCCTGTTCATCGCCGCCTCCCTCTCCATCCTTTTCCTCACCTTCCTGGAGCGTCCTGCCGAATCTGGGATCGCCCTGGGGGTCATTGCGGCGGGAGTGCCCCTGTATTACCTGGTGAGACGAACCAATCCGGATTAAACGATCTTTCAGTTATTAAGTCAAACAATATAAGCAAACCTACTGCGAACGGACTCTGAATTTAATATGCTCATAATCAAATATTTAACAATAATGAACAAGTTTGTCATGCCGACCCGCATCCTGTTCCTTTTGCTCTTTGTGCAGGGGACATGGCTGTGGGGTCAGCAACAGGAAAAAGGCGGGATCACCGGCAGGGAAAGTGCGGTAAAGGTGTTCATCGACTGTGACCGCTGTGACATCAACTACATCCGCGAACAGATCCCCTACGTGAATTATGTGAGGGATGTGAGGGAGGCGCAGGTGTATATTCTTGAAACCAGTGAAAACACCGGAAGCGGGGGCAGGAAATACACTTTTATCTTTCAGGGACAGGAAGATTACCAGGGGATCAATGACACCCTGGTCTACGCGTGCAGGCCTGATGACTCGGACGACTATATCCGGACCTGGCGGACCCAGATGATGAAGATGGGGCTCATGCGCTATGTGGCAAGGACCCCCCTCTACAGTGAGGTGAAGATCGGTCATACCGAAAACATGGTTCAGCAGGAAGTGGTTGACCGCTGGAACAACTGGGTGTTCGAGATCGAAGCTGAACCCAATTTTGACATTGAAGAATCATTGAAAAGATTTTTCCTCCGCAACTCGGCATCTGCGGTAAGGATCACCCACAAGTGGAAGATGGAATTTGATTTTGATTACCACTTCTCACGGACCAGATACATGTATGAAGATACCCTGTATACCACTGAAAGCAACTATTCGGGGCTAGATGTGCTGGTGGTGAAAAGTCTGGGGGAGCACTGGTCGGCCGGTTTGCGCACCGACCTGGTTTCTTCTACCTATTCCAATTTGAATTTCGGGGTGGATTTCTTTCCATCAGTGGAGTATAATGTTTTCCCCTATTCCAGGTCGACCCACCGGCAGCTGAGGATCCTGTACGGAGTGGGAGGTGCATACAATGTGTACCATGATACCACGATTTTTGACAGGATCCGGGAAACTCTGTGGCTACATCAGCTCCAGATCGCTTACCAGGTGGTTGAAAAGTGGGGTTCCATCAATGTTTCTCTGGAAGGGTCCAATTATTTTCACGATTTCAGCAAGAACAGGATCGAATTTGGCGGGGATATTTCCATTCGTTTGCTGAAGGGGCTTTCCCTCAGCATCGAGGGGAGGGTTGCACGGATTCATGACCAGCTCACATTGAGAAAGGGGGATCTTTCGGAGGCGGATATATTGTTACATCTTACCGAGCTGGAGACGGATTACAGTGTGGGAGGAGAGATCGGCCTGACCTACACCTTCGGTTCCATTTACAACAACATCGTCAATCCCAGGTTTGGTAACGGACATTACTGGTAGCAAACCGGAATATAGTTATATTTGGAAGATGAAAAAGTTGTTATTCCTGGTTGCATCCATCGTTGTCCTGGCATATCCTGCCAGGGCCCAGCAGTTGCCTGACTCTGTCTATGTCAAAACGGGATTTATCACCTCCATCCGGTCGGAACACCTGGATCAGGAGCGGAAATTATTCATTCACCTGCCGGTGGATTACGACAGCTCGCAGCCTTTCCCACTGGTAATTCTCCTGGACGGGGAGGCTTCTTTCAAGGCATTTGCCAGTGCCACCGAACTGATGAACTGGCAGAAGCTGATCCCCTCCTGTATCGTGGTGGGGATCCCCAATGTGGACAGGAACCTGGATTATGCACCCTATTTGGAACGGGTACCCAACAGCGGCAGGGCGGAGAAGATGATCGCTTTTTACAAAGAGGAGCTCTTCCCTTTCCTGGAGTCCCGTTTCAACATCGGGATGAAGATCATCTGGGGCCACTCCTTCCTGGGATTCTTCACCATCTATGTGATGCTCGAGGAGCCGGAGCTTTTCGACGCCTACCTGGCCACCAGTCCGGTTTTTCGTTTCCTGGACCAGGTCTTCGATCCGGAGACGATGTTCGATAAGGTGTCCGACAATGAGGTCCGGTTTTACATGAGCCTGGGAGGGGAGGAGCTGGTGACGGAGGCCACCAGGAATTTCGCCCTGAAACTTGAAAGCGATGCGCCCGACTCGCTGATCTGGGAGTTCAGCGTGAAACCGGACAAGACCCATGATTCCAATGCCATTATCGGGTATATGGACGGACTGGAGTTTGTCTTCACAGGTCCCAGACAAAAGCAGGACTGAGTTTCCGGCTACATTCATGGATCACCATAAAGACCATCCGCTGCAAGATTTTTACAGAAAGATCCATGCACGGTACGACCTTGTGAACCGGGTCTTCACATTCGGCAGGGACAGGGCCTGGAGAAGAAAAGCGGCGGCGGAATGCCTGCGTGCACGGCCTGTCCGGATCCTGGACCTCTGTTCCGGCACGGGTGATTTCCTGATCGAACTGGCCCGGCAGGCAGAAGGTCCGCTCGAGCTGACAGGATTCGATTTCAGTGCCTCCATGCTCGATTTGGCCAGGGGGAAGAGCGGGGGACTGGAAGAACGATCCGGGATCCGCTCCCTCGCATTCGTGGAAGGGGATGCTGCCGGCATGCCTTTCCCAAACGATTCCTTTGATGCCGTGGGGATCACCTTCGGGATCAGGAACCTGCTGTACGAAAACTCCAATGCTGCTCAGCATATGGCAGAAATAAGACGGGTGCTGAAACCGGGCGGACGACTGGTCATCCTGGAAAGCGGCCGCCCCGGGAATGTCATCTGGCGGCAGGTCAATACACTCTATCTCAGACTGGTGCTGCCTTTCCTGGGAGGATTGCTCTCAGGGAACCTGGCCGCATACCGCTACCTGTCGGAATCATCCAAGAATTACCATACAATGGATGAAATGGGAGGGATCCTGGAGAAAGCGGGATTCGGGGTGCTCAGAAGCAAGCCGCTCTTCATGGGTTCGGTGATGCTGGTGGTAGCGGAAAAAAGGGACTGAAAAATGTGTATCTTTGATTGCAACCTGTGAAGATGACCATCGACGAGTTGAACCGGACCTGCAGGGGTTCCTTTATGGACCTGCTGCACATTGAGTTCACCGCGTTTTCCGATACCGCGGTTGAAGCGGTCATGCAGATCACTCCCGAACACCACCAGCCCCTGGGCGTGGTGCACGGCGGTGCCCTCATATCCCTGGCAGAATCGGTGGGAAGCGTGGGTTCGGTGCTGCAGGTGGACCCGGAAAAATTCAGCGTGTACGGATCGGTGGTTTACACACAACACCTTTCTCCTGCAAGGGAGGGAAAGCTGGTGGCAAGGGCCTCGATCCTGTCGAAAAGTGATTTTAAACATATCTGGGATGTTGAAATCAGGGATGAGAAAGGGCAACTTATTTCCATCAGCCGTGTTACTAATAGTATCAAACCCATCAAACAGGAGGCGGATTAGCTGAGCGTAAGAAACATGAGCGAACTTCTCACCAGGATCCACGACATCTGCATCTCCGGAAACATCCCTTTTGTCACCTTCCGCCTCCCCGGGCAGGAACAATCCACAACCTATATCCAGACCTCGGCCGACCATGTGCAGTGGAATACGGTCCGGGAGATCACCAGCATGGACGGATTTCTGATGGCGCCGTTCGATACAGGGAACGGCGACCGCTGCGTTCTGGTGCGGCCCGATTTGGTGATTGAGGGAGATTCAATCGAACCGTCCATAGCAAACCGGCTCTCCGGGATGGAGGGGTGCGGATCATCCCTCAGGGAAGAGAACCCGCCGGTGGTGACCGGACGGGAAGCCTACATGGATCAGGTGGGATCCATCAAAGCCAGTATCTCGAAAGGCGCCTTCCAGAAAGCGGTGCTTTCACGGATCAGGACCATCGAAGGGAATTATATATCCATTATCCCCAGGATGTTCAGAACCCTGTGCAAAAAATATCCCGAAGCCTTTGTCTATCTTTTCAAAAGCTGCGGACAATTCTGGATGGGTGCTTCACCGGAACCGTTGCTCAGGCGGATGAACGGGAAAATCTCCACGGTCTCCCTGGCAGGCACCGTGCCCTATGCGGAAAAGTACATGGATGTGAACCGGTGGACCGCCAAGGAGGTCCTGGAACAGGAGTATGTGACCCGTTACATCCACGATGTACTCAGGAGTTTCCGGATCGGGGACTACCGGGTGAGTTCTCCATATGTGAAGAAAACCGGCAGCCTGTTGCACCTCTGTACCGACTTCAGCTTTGATTTCGACAGGATCGCATCCCGCATGTGGGAGTTCGTGGACACCCTGCATCCCACCCCTGCTGTGGCAGGACAGCCAAGGCAGGAAGCCGTCGCCTTCCTCCGTGAGCTGGAACCGCACAACCGAGGTTATTATACCGGTTTTCTGGGTCCTGTCAGCCGGGAAGGGGACATCGATCTGTTTGTGAACCTGAGATGTATGAAAATCACACCGGGTTATCTTGCACTGTATACTGGCGGGGGCATCACCCTGGATTCCGATCCGCAGGCCGAGTGGGATGAAACCCGCTGGAAAGCGGAATCGCTGCTGAAGATCCTCCGCATCTACATCAGGGACCTGGCTCCCTTACATGAAGCGCAACCAACATATCGCTGATCTGGCCCCTGTCCTCGCGGGACAGAAGATCCGGCATGTGATCATATGCCCCGGAAGCCGCAATGCGCCCCTGATCCAGCTATTCACATCGCAACCGTCGTTCCGCTGCCACAGCATCGTGGATGAACGCTCAGCAGGATATGTGGCCCTGGGGATGTCAAGGCAGCTGCAGGAGCCCGTGGCGGTTGTCACCACCTCGGGAACGGCGGTGCTCAATCTTGCCCCCGCCGCGGCGGAAGCATTTTTCCAGCATATCCCGCTGGTACTGATCACGGCCGACCGTCCCCGCGAAGCTGTTCCCCAGTTCGACAACCAGGTCATCGACCAGCAGGAACCGTTCATCAGGAATTCAAAGGGATTCTTCCAGTTCCCGGCAGGGGCCGGGAAAGGGGAACAGTTGCAGGAAATAAGCAGGCACGTGCAGACCCTGGTCCGGGAGGCGTGCTCCTCCCCCGAAGGCCCGGTCCACTTCAATGTGCCGCTTGAGGAGCCGCTGTATGAACCGCTGCCCCCGCCCCGCAAGAATCTGTCACCTCCCGGCGAAAACCTGCCCGAGCAAGGAAAAAACCGCCCTGTGCAAAAGGGCAGCCGTAACCGGTGGAAGCGGATTTCTTCCGGTACCAGGCTGCTCTTGCTGGCAGGCGCGGGCAGACATGGCGGAGAGATTCCCGCTCTCCTGGAATCCATGGCCGAAAAGCACGGGACCGTGGTGGTGGCGGAAAACATTGCCAACCTGCCGTCAAGCCGGTTTATCGCCCATCCGGAGCTGCTGCTGAGCGCGGCGGGCGAAAAGGAGCTTAAGGAACTGATCCCTGAGCGGGTGGTGGCGTTCGGGGGACAGGTGGTCTCGAAACGGATGAAACTCTTTCTGAAAGCCCATCCTCCCGGTGAGATCGTGCTCCTGGAGGATGATCCGGAAGGAGGGATGCGTACACTTCTGGAAATACTGGAGGGGTCGGCCAAAAGAACAGATGACAAAGAAGGCGGGCGCTTCGGTGGATATCTGGAGGCATGGAAAAGGCTGGAGAGAAGGGCCCTGGTGCAGGCCGGTGATTTTCTGGAAAGGGCGCCGTTCAGCAACCTGGCTGTGATTCACCGGACGCTGTCCTGCGTGCCGGCCGGAACAATCCTCCACCTGGGGAACAGTTCCGTGATCCGGTACTCCCAGCTGCTGCCCCTGCGAAAGGACCTGCAGTACTTCTCCAACCGGGGCACGTCGGGAATCGACGGTGTGGTCTCCTCAGCCGTGGGAGCGGCCATGGTATCTGCCGGGCAACACCTGCTGCTGGTGGGGGATCTTTCCTTTGTATATGATTCCAATGCGCTCTGGAACAAGGATTTTCCGGCGAACCTGAAGATCGTGGTGGTGAACGACGGGGGAGGCGGGATCTTCCGGCTGCTGGAGGGACCCGATCGCATGCCGTTTTTCGAGGAATATTCCGTGACCCGCCATCCGGTCTCACTGGAACTGCTGAGCCGCTCATTCGGAAGGGAACATCTGAGGGCAGACAGGATGGATGAGCTGGAAGAAAAACTGAATCTTCTCCTGGCTCCCGGCTCCGGCATCAATGTCCTGGAGGCTGACACCTCGGGCAGCGAAAATAGTCGTATCTTTAAGTCGTTTCTGAACCATCACCATTCATCCTATGGAGAAAAGAAACTGGAAGACCATCAGGGAGTTTGAAGAGATCAGGTTTGATTTTTTTGAGGGCATTGCAAAGATCACCATCAATCGTCCCCGCGTCCACAACGCGTTTACCCCTGACACCACACGGGAGATGAGCGAGGCACTCGTGGTATGCAGGGAGATGAAGGAAGTCCGGGTGGTGATCCTTACCGGGGCGGGGGATAAGGCCTTCTGCAGCGGAGGTGACCAGCATGTGAAAAGCTTTGCAGGTTATGTGGGAAAGGACGGGGTGCCCAGGCTCAACATCCTCGATGTGCAGCGGCAGATCCGGAGCCTTCCCAAACCGGTCATTGCCATGGTTAACGGATATGCCA
>DSDZ01000426.1 GCA_011048475.1 Bacteroides sp.
CAAAAATAACTAATTTTGCACAGATCTTAAACATCCGGAGCAGCCGGTCCCGTCGCTCCGGCCGGATCTTCCGGCCGGGGAGGAAAGTCCGGGCAGCACAGGGTGCCGCACTGTCGAAAGACAGGTGTCTGCGAAGGCACGGCAGCAAAGAAGAAAAGAACCGCCCGTCCCGGTTCACCCCGGGTGGACCGGGTCGGGTAAGGGTGAGAAGGTGGGGTAAGAGCCCACCAGTGCGGTGGGTGACCATCGCAGCTGTTTGCCCTGCGGGCTGAAAGGCCATGTATACCGGCGCAAAAAAAGCGACCCGCTTCTGCCGGGGGGTAGGCCGATCAGATCAATGGCGGGAATCCTGGTAACACAGGATACAGAACCTGGCTTATACGGCTGCTCTTTTTTTTCTTATGGTCTCATTCCCCCGCGTTGGCAGGTTTTTCAAAGAGGGAGGGATCCAGTTTTTTGTTGAAATCAACATCCTCCAGGCGGACCGTGGTGACCACCTGTCCGTTCATCCTGGTAACAGTCCTGTGAGCCACCGGGATCCCCTTAACATTCTGGTATTCATCCATGACCACCTCGATCTCATTTTCAGTCCCCCCCATGATCTGCCTGCTCACGTAGGAGTTGATCAGATACGTTTTCCTGTCCAGGAAAAAGTGGATCGCATTTCCCCCTTCCGGGGTGAGTTTCAACTGGTATTCGGCATCCCGGGCAGGATTGCCGGTCAATTCGAGCGTGTGACCTTTTTCCTCGTATTTCCAAAGCGGGTCCTCGAACTCCGCCTGGTTCAGGAGTGCCTCCAGCTCTTCACCGGTAACCTCCCTGGGCTCAGGGATCCCCATGGCCGGGGCATAGATCCATCCTTTTTTTCCGTCATAGGTCTGGATCACCCCGGATCCCTGGTAGTTGCTCTCCACCCTGATCCGGTCCGGACGCGCGCGGTACAGGGTGAACGGAGACTCCAGGTTGATGGAGGTGAAGATGCTTTTGCCGCGGATGATCATGGTCTCCATCCGGGTCATTTTTTCCTGTTCGGCCGCTCGATAATGTTCCTCAAGGATTTGATGCAGATCCTGGGCACAAAGACCCGTCCAGGAAGCAAGCAGCGTGGAGAGGACGGCAAGGGACCTGATTTTCATTCGCATGGATTCTGAAATCATATTCATCAATACAGGTATCATATTTTTTAGAATTTCATGACGGTTTCCCTGAGCAGGACCAGCTTTTTGAGCAACTCATCAAGGAGTTCCATGGGAAGCATGTTGGCTCCGTCAGACTTTGCCGCGGAAGGATCGGGATGCGTTTCCAGGAAGATCCCGTCCGCACCCGCGGCGATTCCCGCCCGGGCCATGGTCTCGATGAGCCCCGGATCTCCTCCGCTGATCCCGCTCTCCTGGTTGGGCTGCTGTAGTGAATGGGTCACATCCAGGATCACCGGGACACCCAGTTCCTGCATCCGGGGGATCCCCCTGAAATCCACAACCAGGTCATGGTATCCGAAGGTGGTTCCCCGTTCGGTGATCATCACCCGGTGATTGCCAGATTCCTTTACCTTCTCCACCGCAAACTTCATGGAACTGGGCGAGAGGAACTGTCCCTTTTTGATGGAGACAGCTTTCCCTGTGTCCGCACAGGCCACCAGCAGATCCGTCTGCCTGCTCAGAAACGCCGGCACCTGCAGCACATCCACATGCTCTGCGGCCCTGGCCGCCTCATTGGGTGTGTGCACATCCGTGATTACGGGCAGACCGAACCGGTCCCGCACCTCATCCAGGATCGCCAGCGCCCTGTCGTCGCCGATCCCGGTAAAGGAATCCAGCCGGGAACGGTTGGCCTTCCTGTAGGAGGCCTTGAACAGGAGGGGGATCTGGTACCTGGCGCACAGGGTGTCCAGGTGTGCCGCGATCTCCATTACCATCTCCCTGCCCTCCACCACGCAGGGACCGGCTATCAGGAGAAATCCATGTCCGTCTGCATGTTTCAGCGACGGAATCAGTGACACAATGGGGGGTCTATCTCTTTTTTCCATATGATTTCATTTCTTTCCAGAGGATGTCCAGCCTTTTGCGCATCTCCTCTTCCCTGGGATTGTCGCCCGGAGCATAGAACTGCCGGTCCTTCAGCTCGTCAGGAAGATACCGGTCCGCTACAAAATTCCCACGGTAGTCGTGCGCATACTTGTAATCTTCACCGTATCCGATCTCCTTCATCAGCCGGGTGGGCGCATTCCGCAAATGAAGCGGCACGGAAAGGCCCCCTGTTTTCCCGACGGTCTCCTGTGCCAGTCCGATGGCGGCATACGCCGAATTGCTCTTGGGCGAGGCCGCCAGGTAGATGGCGGTCTCCGACAGAATGATCCTGGCTTCCGGCATACCGATCATGTGCACCGCCTGAAAACAGCTGGTTGCCATCAGCAACGCATTGGGATTGGCCAGACCGATATCCTCCGCCGCCAGGATCACCATTCGCCGTGCGATGAATTTGACCTCCTCGCCCCCCTCCAGCATGCGGGCAAGCCAGTATACGGCTGCATCCGGATCGCTTCCCCTGACAGACTTGATGAAGGCCGAGATGATATCATAATGCTGTTCTCCTCCCTTGTCGTACATGGCCATGTGTTCCTGGAGGCGCTCCTGCACTAGCGTATTGGTGATCACGATCTCCCTTTCGGCCCCGAAACCGGGATCCGAAATTTCCGATCGCACCACCAGTTCCAGAGTATTCAGCAGTTTCCTGGCATCCCCTCCCGAATACCTGAGCATGGCTTCATCCTCCCCGACGCGGACATTCAGCTTTTTCAGGTAGGCATCCTTTTCAAGCGATCTTCTGACCAGCTCCAGCAGGTCTTCCCTGGTGAGCGGATGCAGGATGTACACCTGGCAGCGGGAAAGCAGGGGTGAGATCACTTCAAAAGATGGATTTTCCGTCGTTGCCCCGATCAGGGTGATCACCCCCTGTTCCACCGCCCCGAGCAGCGAGTCCTGCTGCGATTTGCTGAAACGGTGGATCTCATCAATAAAGAGGACCGGGTTCGGTTTGTTGAAAAACTGGAGCTTTTTTGCCTTCTCAATGGTTTCCCTCACATCCTTCACACCCGACTGCACCGCACTGAGCCTGTAAAAAGGGCGGTCCAGCTGGCGGGAAATGATCAGTGCCAGGGTTGTCTTGCCAACCCCTGGGGGTCCCCATAAAATAAATGAACTGAGGGAACCCGATTCCACCATTTTACGTATAACCGCATTGTGGCCCACCAGGTGTTCCTGGCCGATGAATTCATCGAGCGTTCCCGGACGCATCCGGTCGGCCAGCGGCTGGTTGGGAAACTGGAATGTGGCTGCCATCGACAGCAAAATTAGGTTTTTTTTAACTTAGCGGACAAAATGAGGGAGGCATAAATATGAACCGGGTGATTCACAGAATGATCATCATCGGAATGATCCAGGCAGGCATGCTGGTGCCGGCAAAGGGACAGACAGACCTCGATTTCATCTACGGGTGTATTGCAGATGGTGAACTGATCCTCCGGGAATATCTGGAGCCCTATGCAAGGATCATCGGATCTGACATGAATGCGGGATGGTACAACACGGCAAGGCCTCATAAGCTGGGGGGACTGGATGTTACCTTTTCGGTCAGCATGGCCAGGGCACCGGTCACGGCGCTGACATACGGGATCTCTGACATGGAGCTGAACGGCAGCGTGGACATGTCGTCGACGGTTGATGCCCCCACCATCGCCGGAGCCCAGGAAGAAAGGCCGCGTATCACCTATTCGCAGCAGGTCGATCTGGGAGGAGGAAATATGCAGGAGGTGGAGTATGCCAGTTTCAACCTGCCCGACGGGACGGGCTATGACTTCTTCCCTCTGCCCGTGGCCCAGCTGACGGTCGGCCTTCCCTTCGGCACCGATGTGTCGGCCCGATTCGTGCCGATGGTCGGATTGAGCACCTACGGTGAGATCGGCCTGTGGGGAGTGGGAGGGAGGCATTCGATCTCCCAGTGGGTCCCAGTGGTGAAAAGGCTCAAATTCCTCGATTTTGGCATTCAGGGCGGGTATACGAAGGTGACCTCCTCCTTGCATGTCCTGGTGGAACCTCAGCCCACAGTGGAAGTGGATCCGTCGCCCGGGTTCGACTGGGACGACCAGTTCATCGTGCAGAATGTGGAGGGATGGACCATCAACCTGATCGCTTCCCAGACCCTGTTGTTCATCACTTTTTACCAGGGGATCGGATATGCCGGCTCCATGGTGGAGATCCTGGCAGAGGGACACTATCCCGTCCAGTCGGTTGTGGGCGAGGGAGAGGACCTCGGGAAAACGACCTATGAGATCGTGAAGGATCCCGTCTCGCTGGAATTCAGGAATTTCAATGATCTCAGGCTGAACGCGGGGGTGCGTCTCAAAATGGGGGTTTTCACAATTCATTACGACTTCACAAAGACCTACTATGCCGTACACTCCGTGGGACTGGGATTTACATTCCGGTAGGTCCCGCGAACTGCTGGCCCGCAGCAGAAGAACAGCTCCTGCAACGGAAAGCCGCAAAGGGCCTAAAAACCGCTGAGGTCCATGGTGACCGTCGGGATCAAAAGGAGCCAGCCTGTAATGATCAACAGAACCATGAAGGGGACCACCCACTTCACCCACCGTTCGTAAGGGATTTTTGCCACGCCCAGCACCCCGATGAGCACCGGGGAGGTCGGGGTGATCATGTTGGTGAAGCCGTCCCCCAGCTGGAAGGCCATTACGGTGGCCTGCCTGGAGATCCCGATCAGGTCGGAGAACTGGCTCATAATCGGCATGGTGAGGGCGGCTTTTGCCGATCCGCTGGGGATCACGATGTTGATCAGGGTCTGGATGAGGTACATCATGCTCACCGATGCGATCTTCCCGAAATCCTGCATGGAGCGGGCCACCTGGTAGAGCAGGGAATCGATCACCCTCCCGTCTTCAAGGATGACCAGGATCCCGCCTGCAAGTCCGACCACCACGGCTGCAGACAGAATGTCCCGCATTCCTTCGATGAACAGTTTTGTGATCGTGTTGGCACCCCTGTTCATGGCGATCCCTGAAAAAATCCCCATCACGAAGAACAGGGTGGCGATCTCCTTCACGAACCAGCCGTAGCCCATGACCCCCACGATCAGGTAGATAATGGTGAACATGAGCAGGTTCAGGATGAAGAAATGAACCGACTTCAGCAGTGTGAACACCCCGGTGACGGCAAACAGCAGGGTGATCAGGGGAAGAAACCAGAAGGTATATTCGCTGTTCCCGATGCGCAATGTGGAAGCGGGTTCGGCCACTGCAAAGACCGTCATTCCGCCCAGCAGGATGAAGAAGGCGACCCATGCCGACCGCGGAGTATGGTACTCAAGGGTGTCCATGTCGATGTGTTCCTTTCCCCTCCAGTAGCTGTCTGTCTCGTAGACGGGCGATTTCTCGGGATACTTCCTGATCCTGGAGGCATAGCGCAGTACCCATCCGATCCCGAGCACGTTGATGACCACCCATACGAACAACCTGTATTCAATGCCCGAGAACAGGGGCAGGTTGGACAATCCCTGTGCGATCCCGATGGTGAATGGGTTCAGCAGGGCGCCCGCAAAGCCCAGTCCCGCCCCCACAAAACACATGCTCAGGCCCACGATGGAGTCATACCCCATGGAGATGGCCAGGGGGACAAAAATGATGATGAATGCAATGGTCTCTTCACTCATCCCGAAAGTGGCTCCGAATACACTGAAAACCAACATGATCATTGTGATCACGATGCGATCGACTCCCAGCCATCTGAAGAATAGGAAACGCTCGAGGACCCTGATTCGTTTCAGGAAGGACTGGATCCCCACATCAATGGCCCTGCTCTCATTCATCACCCAGAATGCGCCCCCGATGATGAGGATGAACACGATGATGTCCGCCTTGTCCGCGAACCCGTCGAACAGGGCGCTAAAAACCTGCCATGTTTGCGGGGACTTCTCCGCTGCGTGGAAAGAATCCTGTACGATTACTTCCCTCTCAGTGCCGCCGATCCGGATGGTTTCCCGCTCAAATTCGCCTCCCGGCAGGATCCAGGTCAGCACGGCTGCGGCGATGATAAAGGAAAAAACGATCACATAGGTGTGCGGGATTTTCAGTTTTCTCTTCATCTCACGATCGATTGGTCACGGGTCACAAATATGGGAAAAATATAATTGAGTATTTTTGCAGGATAAAGGAAGTACATGGAGACTGCGGGAAGCTATCCGGACATGTTGCAGAAACAGCTGCTGAACCAGTACAGGGGACTGGTCAGGATCTGCAGGAGCGAGTATGATGCAAACTCCATGGCACTGGTGAAACGATCCTTTGAATTCCTGATGTGCCAGTGCAGGGAAGATCAGAAGGTCCACGGAGAGCACATCGTGCAATATGCAGCCCAGCTGGCCAGAGTGATCGTGAAGGAGATGGGACTGGATGCAATCAGCGTGTCTGTGGCATTGCTGATGCACTGTTCGGCAATGAACGGGATCTCCATGGTCACCATCCGTAAAGAAGTGGGGGAGCGGACCGCCACCATCCTGGAGGAACTGATGAAAATCAGCAGCCTGGAAATCACCAGTTCGCAGGAGCAGGCTGAAAACATGAGGAACCTGATCCTGACCCTGGTATCCGACTTCCGTGTGATCCTGATCAAGATTTCAGAACGCCTGTTTTTGATGCGTCACATCCGGGGCATCAGCGAACGGGATCAGGTGGTTCTGGGAACAGAAGCCAGTGCCATATATGCTCCGCTGGCCCACAGGCTCGGACTGTACAATGTGATGTCTGAAATGGATGACATCGCCATGAGCGTCCTTGAGAAGGATGCCTACCAAACGATCGCACTGAAACTGCGGGCTTCAACCCAGCAGAGAAACCGGCTGATCAGGGAATTCATCCAGCCCATCAGGGAAGATCTCGAGAAGGAAAAGTTCCAGGTGGAGATCCGGGGCCGGATGAAGGCGATCTCCTCCATCTGGAGAAAGATGTGCAGGCAGAAAATAGACTTTGATGAGGTCTATGACAAATTCGCCATCCGGGTGATCATCGACACCCCCCTTAAAAAAGAGAAGGCAGACTGCTGGAAGGTATATTCCATCATCACCGACCACTACCAGCCCAATCCGGAACGGCTCAGGGACTGGATCTCCGCACCCAAATCCAACGGATATGAAGCACTGCACACCACGGTGGTCGTTCCGGGCGGGGACTGGGTGGAGGTTCAGATCCGCTCCCGGAGAATGAATGAGATCGCTGAAAAGGGACTGGCGGCACACTGGAAGTACAAGGGGATCAGGGGACAGGCCGGGATCGACCATTGGATCGAAAAGGTACGGGACGCCCTGGAAAGTACCGACGTGGATGCGGTCAATGTGGTGGAGGACCTGAAACTCAGTCAGTTCAGCAGGGAGATTTTCGTCTTTACCCCCGGAGGCGACCTGAAAAAATTCCCCGAGGATGCCACCGTGCTCGACTTTGCATACGACATTCATACCGAGGTGGGAAATTCATGTGTGGGAGCGAAGGTGAACGGAAAAAACGTGCCCATCCGCTACCGGCTGAAGAACGGGGACAAGGTGGAGATCCTGAGATCGAAAAACCAGAAACCTAAAATGGACTGGCAGAACGCGGTGGTCACCTCCAAGGCAAAAAGCAAGATCAGGCTGGCCCTGAAAGAGGAAAAACTTAAGGAAGCCGAGCAGGGCAAGGAGATCCTCAAGAGAAGGTTCAGGAACTGGAAGGTAGAATTTGACGACAGCAGCGTCAGGAAGGTGATCAGGCACTTCAAATACAGGGACGCCATTGATCTTTATTTTGACATTGCCACTGAAAAAATCGATTTGCTGCAGATCAAGGAGCTGTTGACCGCCGCAGATAAAGCCGGAGAGCGCAGGCCCGACAGGATCGAACCGGAAGCGGTGGAAAAGATCGTCACCCAGCCGGTTTCCGAAACCGGCGATTTTCTGGTGATTGACGAGAAGCTGGCCAATGTGGAGTACCGGCTGGCCAAATGCTGTAATCCGATCCACGGGGATGACATATTCGGATTTGTGACCATCAGCTCGGGGATCACCATTCACCGGACAAACTGCCCCAACGCCCGTCAATTGCTTTCCCGGTATGGATACAGGGTGGTCAGGGCCCGCTGGAGTAAAACGGAGAAAGGAGCTTTCTTTCCCGTCACCATCCGGATCACCGGGGTGGATGACCTGGGGATCGTCAGCAATATCTCCGATGTGATCTCGAAGGACCTCCAGGTGAACATGCGATCCATCTCCATTGACTCGAAGGACGGACTCTTTGAGGGCACCATCACCCTGTTCGTAAAGGACACCCAGCACCTGGAGGCGCTGGTGCGAAAATTAAAGAAGGTCAGGGGAGTGATGAGTATCAGGCGGCTGGACCACTAATCGGTTCTTCCCGCCCCGATCCCGGTTCACCGGACCTTTCCCGGTCGGTCACCAGGTCCCGGTCAGTACCGCGGATCCGGCCGGAAGGGGAGCTTCGCCATCTTTTCAACGGTCAGGCCTGGGAATCCGGATTCCTCGGTGATTTCGCCATAAATCAGATAGATGCCGTCCCCCTTGTAGGGATAGCGTTTCAGGGAATCGGGAAAATTCACCACATCGAAGAATTCACCCTCCGCATCCAGAAAGGTGCCGAAGTTCATCCACTGTCCCCGCCTGGTACGAACATGCTTGACGGTGACCCGGTTGCCCACCATCCGCATCTTCTTCCCCACATGCTGCAGCATCTCCCGGGCCATGATCTGTCCCCTGTACGAAGTCTGCAGCAGATCAAAAGGAGGGATGGTCACCGAAAATCCCAGCAGTTCCAGCTCATCATAAGCATTTTCCAGGGCGGTCTGTTCCAGTTCGGGAAGGGTAAAATCACGCTTTTTCACCGGGAAAAGCTCCCGCATGGGATCCTTCTTTTGCCGGTTGCCCAGGATCAGGTGCGCATCCCAGAGAAGTTCCTTTTTGCTCCTTCCGGTGAACCGCAGGGCATTGATCCTGATCAGAATCACCACCTGCTCCAGTCCCACGGGAACCCGCTCCAGGAAATCCTCCAGGCTCCTGTATGCCCCGTAGCGGTCCCTTTCGGCAATCAGCATCTCCGCACATTGCTTTTCCAGGTGCTGCAGGTGGATAAAACCGATGAAAATATCACTGCCGGTAATGGAGGTCTTGTATTCACTCCGGTTCACGCATGGCAGGTGAATCTGTGCACCCTGGCGCCTGGCCTCATTAAAATACACCCAGGTGCGGTAGTAGCCCCCGAAATTGTTGATCACCGCCGTCATGAATTCCAGCGGGAAATGGGTTTTCAGGTACAGCGACTGGAAGCTTTCCACGGCAAACGAAGCCGAATGCGCCTTGGAAAACGAGTACCCTGCAAACGAACGGATCTGTCTCCATACCTCCCGGGTCAGTTCATCGGGATACCCGCGGTCGCGGCAATTGTCAAAAAACTTCTGTGCGATCCTTTCAAACGCTTTCCCCGAACGGAATTTGCCGCTCATGGCCCGCCTCAGCACATCCGCATCTGCCAGGTCGAGACCGGCAAAATGGTGACAGATCTTGATCACGTCCTCCTGGTACACCATCACCCCGAAGGTTTCTTTCAGCTGCTGCTCCATCACCGGATGGAGATACCGGAAATCACCGGGATGGTGGAACCTGTGGATGTATTCCCGCATCATGCCCGACTGTGCCACGCCGGGACGGATAATGGAACTGGCTGCCACCAGTCCGCGATAGCTGTCGCAACGCAGTTTTTTCAACAATCCCCGCATGGCGGGACTCTCGATATAGAAGCATCCGTTGGTCTCGCCCGTTCTCAGCTGCTGCAGTACCGCCGGGTCTTTTTTAAACGCATCCACCCGGTGAACATCCACTTTGGTACCCCTGTTGCGCCGGATGATCTCCGCACACTCCTTGATGTGTCCGATCCCCCGCTGGCTCAGGATGTCCAGTTTTTCAAAGCGCAGGGTATCGGCCGTATACATGTCCCAGTGGG
>DSDZ01000427.1 GCA_011048475.1 Bacteroides sp.
ATCATAGAATGTGTCCCCAATTTCAGCGAGGGGAGGGATATGGAGGTCATCCGGCAGATCACCGGCCGGATCGAATCGGTAGACGGGGTCAAATTGCTAGATGTGGATCCCGGCAGGGCGACCAACCGGACGGTGGTCACGTTCGTGGGAGCACCCGAGGCGGTCGTCGAGGCCGCTTTCCAGGCTGTGAAAAAGGCGGCGGAACTGATCGATATGAGCAGGCACCACGGCGAGCACCCCCGTTTCGGGGCCACCGATGTCTGTCCCCTGGTGCCGGTTTCCGGGATTACCATGGAGGAAACGGTGGATTATGCCAGGAAGCTGGCGGAACGGATCGGGAAAGAGGTGAAGATCCCGGTGTACTGTTACGAAAATGCAGCATACGCACCACAGCGGAAGAACCTGGCCACGGTCAGGGCCGGTGAATACGAGGGGCTGAAGGACAAATTGCAGACAGACGGGGGGAAACCGGATTTCGGTCCCCCGGAGTTTGTCCCCCGTACCGGGGCCATTGCCGTTGGAGCAAGGGACTTCCTGGTGGCATACAACGTGAACCTGAACACCACTTCCACCCGGAGGGCCAACGCCATTGCCTTTGACGTGCGGGAAAAGGGCCGGGCAAAACGCAGGGGGAATCCAATTACCGGGGAGGTTGTCAAAGACAGCAAGGGGAATCCGGTGATGATCCCCGGTACACTGAAGGAAGTGAAGGCCATCGGGTGGTTCATCGAGGAATACGGGGTGGCACAGATCTCCATGAACCTGACCAACATTTCGGTCACCCCCATTCATCTTGCTTTCGACGAGGTGTGCAAAAGAGCCGATGCAAGGGGGGTCCGGGTGACCGGTTCGGAGCTGGTGGGGCTGGTCCCCCTCAGCGCCATGCTGGAAGCAGGCCGCTATTTTCTGAGGAAACAGCAGCGCTCCACTGGGGTTTCTGACAGCGAGCTGATCAAGATCGCCGTGAAGTCCATGGGCCTGGATGAACTACACCCCTTCAATCCGGAAGAGAAAATCATCGAATACAGGCTGAGGGATCGGGGTGAAAAAAACCTGGCCGATCTGACCGTTCGGGGATTCATGGAAGAGACCGCTTCGGAATCCCCTGCCCCCGGTGGCGGATCGGTCAGTGCATACATGGGTGCCCTGGGTGCTGCCCTGGCCACCATGGTCGCCAATCTGAGCTCCCATAAAAGGGGGTGGGACGACCGATGGGAAGAGTTTTCGGACTGGGCCGACAGGGGCAAACTGATCCAGGAGAAACTGCTTCGCCTGGTGGACGAAGATACCCGGGCCTTCAACGGGATCCTGGAAGCCTTCAGGATGCCAAAAGGAACGAAGGAGGAGAAAAAACTGCGGGAATCGGCCGTCGAGAAGGCGACCGTCCATGCCATCCGGGTGCCGTTTGAAGTCATGGTCACCGCCTATCAGGGCTATGAGGTGGCAGAGGCGATGGTGCGGTTTGGAAATCCCGGGAGTGTCACCGACGCAGGTGTTGGTGCCCTCGCACTGCATGCCGGAATCGAGGGGTCCTGGCTGAATGTGCAGGTCAATGCCACCGATGTGAAAGCGCTTCCCGAAGTGCAGGAAATCCTCGACTCCGGTGAGAAGTTGCTGAGAAGGTCCCTGGAGATGAAGGATCAGATCATGGACCTGATCCGTATTAAATAATTGATGACTACCCGTATGAAGCGTCTGATCCTCCTGGTTTTTCTTTCAGGTTGCGTGACCGGCCTGGTTGCACAGGTCTATCTGACCGGGAAGGAATCCGTGGAACAGCGGCGCAGGGCCACCCTCTCCCTTTCCCCGGATCCGGAGAAGATCAGTGCCGAGCAATTTGCTGAAGAGGCAGGTCTGACCGTCCGGCGGGTATATCCGGAGGGCAGGGTGGTGGAGATCCGGGGGCGGAATCCCAACGGGGTGCCCGAGTACCTGACGACACACAATCTGAACGCCGCCAAAACCATCTCCACACAGATGGTCTGGGAAGGAGGAGGTGCTGGATACGGACTTTCGGGTGCGGGGATCGTGGTGGGATTCTGGGACGGTGGTGTGTTCCGGAGCACGCACGCGGAATTCGATGAACGGGCCAGGATCATCGACACTCAGGCCGACACCATCGGACATGCCACCCATGTGGCGGGGACGGTCGGTGCGGCTGGTATCAATGCCAGGGCGAAAGGAATGGCCGGAAGTGCCTTTCTGGAGGGGTACGACTGGGACAACGACATCAGGGAGATGGGAATCGCCGCCGGGGCGGGACTCCTGCTTTCTAACCATTCATACGGGTACATCACGGGATGGGACTACAACAGTGAAAGGGAGCGGTGGGAATGGTACGGGGATGTCCGGCTGAGCAGGGAGGAGGATTACCTTTTCGGGTTCTATCACCGGGAAACGCAGGAATATGACAGGGTGGCCCATGAGAATCCCTTTTACCTGATCGTCAAGTCGGCCGGGAACGACAGGGGAGAGGGGCCCTCGCCGGGGGCCGCGCATTATGTCTTCGAGAACGGGGAATGGACCCTTTCCACCGAGGTGCGGCAGAAAGACGGGGGGATCGAGGGCTTCGACTCCATGGGTCCGGTCGGAAACGCAAAGAACATCCTGGTGGTGGGAGCCATCCAGGACCTCCCCGACGGATACCTGGGAAGGGAAAATGTTCTGGTCACCGATTTTTCCACCTTCGGTCCCACGGATGACGGCAGGATCAAGCCCGACATTGTGGCAAACGGGGTGGCGCTCTATTCGGCCTGGTCGGGAAACGACAGGGAATACAGGAACAGCAGCGGAACTTCCATGTCGGCCCCGGGCATCACCGGATCGCTGGCGCTTCTGCAGGAACTGCACTACAGCCTGGACAGCACATATCTCACCTCGGCCGAATTGAAAGGGCTCGTTCTCCAAACAGCCGATGATGCGGGGAACCCGGGTCCGGATTACAAATTCGGCTGGGGGGTCATGAATACCCTGTCCGCGGCCGACCTGCTCGCTGATCCGGCATTTGACCATGTCCGCCGGATCACGCTGGCCGAGGATCAGCAATACAGCATCCGGCTGTTCTCGGAAGGGACGCTCCCGGTGAAAGTCACCCTCTGCTGGACCGATCCGCCCGGGTTGTATTCCGAGCCTGAACTCGATCCTGTGAACCGGATCCTGGTCAATGATCTGGACCTGAGACTGGTCAGGGAAGCGGACGGAGAGGTGTTCATGCCCTGGGTGCTGGATCCCCTGCATCCGGAAAATGTTGCTTCCACGGGCGACAACCGTCTGGACAATGTGGAGCAGATCCTGCTGGAGAACCCGGAAAAAGGATTCTATACGATCACCGCCTCCCACAAGGAGTCTCTGCAGGAAAATGCACAGGACTTCGGACTGGTCGTTTCGGGAATGGAGGAGGAGTATTATGCGTCGGGTCTGACGGAACTGAACGGCAACAACGGGGAATTCATCCTTACCTCCGCTCCGGAATACCTGCCTGACATGAATGCGGGATGGCTGATCCTGCCGGAGAACAACCTTCCGGTGCGGCTCTATTTTGATTATTTTTCCACGGAACCCGGAAACGACAGGTTGTTCGTTTATGACGGGACGGACCATAAGGCGCCCCTGCTGGCCACCCTTGAAGGAGCCCCTGACCTGCAAACCGCTGAATTCATTTCCACATCGGGAGCCCTTTTTCTCCGGTTCATTTCCGATGAACAGCGTCAGGATACAGGATTCAGGGCCGTCTATTGCACCGTTCCCCCGGAAAGCACTCCCCGGATCCAGGGAGAGCCTTACCCGTGCGAGGGCAGCGAATCGCTTTATATGGCTTCCGGTGTTCCGGGGGCAAGGTTTGTCTGGACTCCGCCTTCCGGGTGGACCTGGCAGGAAACCGGCGACCGCGGGATCACCCTCTCCATCGGGACCGGTCCCGGTACCCTGGGGGTAAGACCGGTGAACCGCTGCGGGGAGGGCCGGGATGCTTGGCTGGTGCTCTCCCCGCTCGATACGGTCCCCTTCGTTTACAGCTACGTGGCCGACACGGTCCCCTGTGCGGGAACGGTCACTTTCGCGGAGGTGAATAGTTTGCCCGGGGCAAAGTACGAATGGGTATTCCCGGGCGACTGGCTCGGCAGCAGTACGGGAAACCGGCTTGATTACATTCCGGGCAGGGAATCCGGCACCATCGAGGTCAGTGCAAGGAATGCCTGTGGCCCGGGCGACACCCTGCAGATTCCAATAGCAGTGAAAGATGTTCCGGATGAGAGCCGGATCCTTACCAGTCGCGACAGTCCCTGCGCCATGTCGGAACAGAAATTCTATGTCAGTGCAGAACCCGGCCACACCTACCGGTGGGAAGCGGGAGCGGGATGGTCCATTCTCTCGGATCCCGGGGGGGATACCGTACTGGTTGCTGTGGGAAATGAATCCAGGCGGCTGGCGGTGGAGGTGACCAACAAGTGCGGCGCCACCGAAACCAGCAAATTTTTTACGGTCTCCCCGGCTCCCGATGAGCCGCTGGTCAGGGTGGAAAAAAGCGAGATCGAGGAATATAAGCTTTTAAGGATCAGCAACGCATCCAGTTTCACCGGATTCCAGTGGTACCGCGACAATGAAGAGATACCCGGTTCAATCGCCACAGCGGCGGAATATATCGCCTACCTGCCAGGCACCTACACCGTAAGCGTAACCAACAGTGCGGGTTGTGAATACAGGCAGACTCCGGGGGAAGGGATCCGGATCCAGCAGCACAGCCAGATGTATAATGCCTACCAGGGGGGAGATGGGAAAATCGTGGTGATCAACGCCACCAATTTCTCCGCCACCGCCAACATCTACCATTATTCAGGAAAACTGGTCAGGATTGCCGCCATCGCTCCCGGTTACAACGAGATCAGCTTCGGACGAAAGGGAGCTTACATCATCTCGGTCACCGGTCCCCAGAACAGACGGACAATCAGGCTGTTTACACAATAATCAGACCGTTTTACCAAAAAAAGGAGAATTTATGTTTTTTAACTTTTGTTCACTTTTGTTTTTTTTTTATAGTTTTGACGGGCATAGTCATCGCATGCTTTGGAATTTAGAGTCTTTTATTAAACCTAAAACACATAATCTATGAAAAGATTAACGATTCTGTTGACACTCCTTGTATCTGTAAGTCTCGGACTTCAGGCACAGGGGCTTCAGATCACTGGTAGCGTGATCAGTGCTGAGGACGGTTCACCCCTGCCGGGTGTATCCGTGGTGGTGAAAGGCACGACGGTGGGTACTGTGACCGACTTTGACGGGAATTACAGCATCACGGTTCCCCAGGGAGCCAATACACTTGTCTTCTCGTTTGTGGGGATGCGGACCCAGGAAGTCGCCATCGGTGAATCCGCGATCCTGGATGTGGTCATGGAGACCGATGCCGTCCGGATGGACGAGGTGGTCGTGATCGGATACGGCACCTCTACCCGGGAGGCAAGCACCGGTTCGGTAGGTGTTGTTCAGAGTGACGAGATCCAGGACATTCCTGAGCTCAGTTTCGACAAGATGCTTGCCGGTAAGGTGGCCGGTGTCCATGTGACTTCCCAGTCCGGACAGCCGGGTGCAGCCACCCAGATGCGGATACGGGGGATCAGCTCCCTCAATGCGGGGACAGAGCCTCTCTACATTGTGGACGGGATCCCTGTGATGTCGGGCGACCATACTTATTTTACGAACACCGGGAATGCCCTGGCAAGTATCAATCCCAACGACATCGAGTCCATCTCCATCCTGAAGGATGCGGCTGCGGCCTCCATTTACGGATCGCGTGCCGCAAACGGTGTGGTGATCATTACCACAAAAAGTGGTGCGGCCGGAAAATCGAAGGTGAACTTCAAAGCCTCCTACGGGATCTCCAGCCTGGCCAACGACAATAATTTCGACATCCTTACCCCGGAACAGCTCGTCGATTACAGGCGCGCTGCCATGGTCAACTCGGGAATGGATCCAGACGATCCCAGCAATCCTTACTATACCCCGTACAGCCTGCTGGAGCAACCCATGAACAACTGGATGAAAGCTGTAACCCGATATGGCAATCTCCAGGACTATGAGCTGTCGGTCTCGGGCGGAGACGATAAGACAAGGCACTATACATCGGCCGCATACGGAAACAATGAAGGTGTATTCTACGGGGTGGATTTCAAGAAATACCAGTTAAGGTCCAATATCGACCATTCCATCACCGACCGTTTGCGGATGGGGGTCAAGCTGAATGCGTACCATTCGGAGCAGAACGATGTGGCCATGCAGAGCCTCTATTATGTGAACCCCATTTTTGCCGCCTGCGGGATCCTGCCCTGGACACCCATTAAAAACGAGGACGGCACCTACAACCTGACCATTCCCGAATGGGCCAACAGCAACCCGCTTGCCACGGCCGAGCATGACGACCAGTGGGAATACCAGAACAACCTGATGGGAACCGGATATGTGGAGTGGGAGCCCATCCCCGGATTGAAGTTCAAATCCAACAATTCGATCAAGTACATCGACGGGGAGGGACGCAGGTACTGGTCGCCCGAAGCCGATTTCTCCGGGACCGCCACGCTGCAGACTTCCAGGACCAAGTACAGGGGGATCACCACCTCCAATACGGCTACCTACACCAAGTATTTCAACAACCACAACATCAATTTGCTGGCCGGTTTCGAAGCCACTGATTACAAGGAGAACGACTATTATATCTATTCCCGGAACGTGGATCCCAACATCCCGTTCCCGAACACATCCACAGCTGCGGATGATGAGGGGGACTATGGAGAATCCGACTTCGCACTGGCTTCTTTTTTCGGGATCCTTGACTATAACTTCGACAGCAGGTATTACCTGCGTGCCAGCATCCGGACAGACGGAAGCTCTCGTTTCGGGGCCAACAACCGCTGGGGGACTTTCTACTCGGTGGGATTGAGCTGGAACCTGCACAATGAAGCATTCCTGGAGAACATTAACGCGATCAATCTGCTGAAGGTCCGTGCCAGTTACGGGATCAGCGGAAACGACCGGATCGGGGACTACGAGCACTGGGGCGTTTACAGTTCCAGGGAATACAACTCGGTATCCGGGATGGCACCGGACCGTCCGGCCAACCCTGACCTGACGTGGGAATTGAACACATCTTATAATGCGGGTGTCGACTTCGGATTGTTCAACCGCGTGACGGGGACCATCGAATACTATTACAGGCTGACCAGCGACATGTTGCTGGATGTTCCCCTGTCCTATACTTCCGGTTTTGCCAGCCTGAGGCAGAATGTGGGAGAGCTGAAGAACACGGGGATCGAGGCCCTGGTGAATGTGAACCTCCTCTCCGGGACTGTCCGTTGGAACGTGGGTGCCAATATCGCTGCCAACCGCAGTGAGATCCTGGACCTGGCCGGTCAGGATGAGATTATCAGCGGCCGACTGATCCACAGGGTAGGCGAGAGCCTGTACAATTATTACCTGTACGATTTTGCCGGAGTGAACCCGGTGAACGGGGAGGCCCTCTGGTACAACCATCCGAATCCGGATGATCCCGATGAAAAAGTGCTTACCAATCTCTATTCCGAAGCGACCAAGATCATCGCAGGTTCGCCGGAACCGAAAATCCTGGGCGGGATCAACACCGATCTTTCATGGAACGGACTGGCCCTTTCGATCAACCTGGAATACAAATACGGGAACAAAGTGAGCGTGGAGGAGCTCCACTACCTGGCCTCCGACGGATACTGGTTCGGCAACAACCAGGTGAACACGGTGCTGGATTACTGGAAGGAGCCGGGCGACATCACCAAAACCCCCAAACCGCTCGTGTACAACACGACCAACTCCAACGGGTATTACAATACCAGGTATATGTATGATGGTTCTTATCTGAGGATCAAGAACGTTACGCTCTCCTATTCTCTGCCGTCCAGCATTGTGAGCAAGATAAAGCTGGCAAACCTGAGGATCTATGGAAGTGCCGTGAATGCCTACACGTTCCATAACGTTGATTTCTGGGATCCTGAGAGGGGTGTCTCGGGGCTTGAATTTGGAATGTATCCGATGTCAAAGAGCTTTGTCGTCGGGCTTGATCTCACATTTTAACGTTTAAAATTTAGAAAGATGATGAAAACACGAAATATGATCATTGTCGGGACCGTCGCACTCCTTGTCTTCCTGACTGCATGTGAGGATTTCCTGTACAGGGAGCCCCGGCTGAGCCAGACCACAGAGCTGACCCTTTCCACGTACGATGGATTAATGGCAGGGGTGGTCGGAGGATATGAGCGCCTGTACAATACTTTCTGGTACGGGCGGGACTTTGTGGTGTACGCCGATTTGAAGGGCGGGAATGCGAAAATCGGACCGATCAGTTCGGGCCGTTACGTGACCGAATACCTCTGGAACAACACACCGAATGCCACCGCCTGGTTATGGCAGGAAGCTTACCGGGTGATCGCCAGGGTGAATAATGTGCTGGAAGTGATCGAGGAAGGAATTGATGAACCAGGTGTGGAACAGGAAGACCTGGATGCACTTGCCGCAGAAGCCAAGTTTTTGCGCGGCCTGGCCTACTTCGATCTGGCCAGGATGTTCTGCCAGCCCATCACGCAGGGAGCCGGAGCCTCCCAGCTGGGTGTCCCGGTGGTACTGAAAACCGAGAATGCGGAACCCGCCAGGAATACCCTCGGAGAAGTGTACGACCAGGTGGTGCAGGACCTGCTGGATGCAGAAGCAGGTCTGCCGCTCAATCCCATGCACGGCGGGACCGACCCGAAGGCCTGGGCGACCAGATATGCAGCAGAGGCTCTGCTGGCAAGGGTGTACCTGTACATGGGACAGTGGCAGAATGCCGCGGATTATGCCACCAAGGTGATCAGCAGCGGTAAATTCCCCGTCTATACTGCAGCAGAATACACCACATGGGACAACGGCGGTGTGTGGGGGACCGATGCCGCTCCCGAGATCATCTTTGAGATAT
The DNA here is from genome assembly GCA_011048475.1 of Bacteroides sp. Taxonomy (GTDB): domain Bacteria; phylum Bacteroidota; class Bacteroidia; order Bacteroidales. Next base: position 8,966 of record DSDZ01000427.1, read on the forward strand.
ACGGTGCCGAGGGGAACTCTTCCCACAACAACTGGGACGGGTTGGCCTACATTTCCAATCCCAACGGATACGGGGATGTGGCGGCCTCCAGGGATGTGTATGACCTCTATGAGGACACCGATGTCCGGAAGGCCCTGTTCAGGAACCATCCGCCGGACTATGTGGACGCCCTCTGGTACCTGAAATATCCGGGCAAGGCTTCGGTAGATGGAAGCATCCGCGTGGAAAACATCCCGGTGCTGAGGATTTCCGAAATGTACCTGATCAGGGCGGAAGCCCTCCTGAACGGTGCATCCGTTTCGGGAGCGACCCCCCTGACCGATGTGAACATGATCCGGAACAACCGGGGCGCCACCCCGCTGGGCAGTGTCGCGCTTGCCGATGTGTATAAAGAAAGAAGGATGGAACTCTGTTTCGAGGGTCATCAGCTGTTCGACCTGGCAAGGACCGGCAGAAGCCTGACCCGGACCGATTTTGACGGAGCTGTGAACAAAGACATCCCCTTCCCCGATTACCGCTGGGCACTTCCCATTCCCCAGCAGGAAATGGATGCCAATGAGAACATGGAACAGAATCCCGGATATTAAAATGGAAACCTGTTAAATTCAGAAAAGATGAAAAAGACAATCAATCAGATATTATTCATTTTTGCAGCTGTTGTTCTGCTGGTTTCCTGTGAACCTGAGTACATCATGTTCGACAGCTCCAAGAATTTCGTGGCATTTACGGGCAAGTCCGTCAACATGCCCGAGCCCGGGTCCAGGGTGGGGATCCCCGTGCTTGTCACGGCCATGCCCGGTTCACCTTCGGCGACGGTGACGTTCGAATTCAATACGGGAGACCTGGGTGATAAGGCAGCCGTTGAAGGAACGGATTTCACGCTCCTGAACAGCTCCAAAACCCTCAGCTTTCCCGATGGATACGGGTATGACACCATCTGGATACAGCCGGTGGACAATGATGAATTCACGGG
>DSDZ01000027.1 GCA_011048475.1 Bacteroides sp.
ATTGAATGCATCCCTGCTCGGGGTTCCCATGCCGCTGTGCTCCTGCGGTGTTTTACCGACGGGGATCGGCTTTTACCGGAACGGGGCCAGACGAGGCTCCACGATCTCGTTCCTGATCTCCACGCCGCAGACCGGTGTGGATTCTATCCTGGCTACCTACGCGCTGCTCGGCCTTCCCCTGGCCATCATAAGGCCTGTGGTGGCGCTGGTGACCGGTGTTTTCGGCGGCGTGATGGGCAATCTAACTGACCGTCCCGGGGATGGAGCCGAGCAGGAACAGGAAACCAAACCACAGGAGCATGACCGTTCCGTCAGGGAATTTTTCCGGTACGGATTCGTGGAACTGATCCAGGACATTTCAAAATGGCTGATCATCGGTATTCTGATCGCCGCCCTCCTTTCGGTGGTGATCCCGGATGATTTCTTTGTCAGGAACTTTACCAGCGAATACCTGTCTATTTTCATCATGCTGCTGGCTTCGGTTCCGCTGTATGTCTGCGCAACAGGGTCCATTCCCATCGCAGCGGTTCTGATGTTGAAAGGCTTGTCACCCGGGGCAGCACTGGTACTGTTGATGGCCGGTCCGGCCACCAATATTGCCACCATGGCCGTGATCGGGAACACCATGGGCAAAAAATCCCTACGTGTGTACCTGACCAGCATCATCGGGGGAGCGCTCCTGTTCGGGACACTTGTCAATGAAGCGATCCCCAGGGAATGGATCACCGGTTACATATCACACGACCTGCATTCCACCATGCATGATCACGCAGCCAGGTGGTACGAATGGATCTCTTCAGCGATCCTGGCCGGACTGATCATCAACGGATATCTGCTGAAATTCCTCTCCCGGTGGAAAGAAACAAACACGGATCATGATAAAATACGGATAATGAATTCTAACATACATACATTCAGGGTGAAGGGCATGACCTGTAACCATTGCAAGGCGAGTGTCGAGAACGGTTTGAGGTCCCAGCCCTCTGTCTCGGACGTCCTGGCCGATCCTGCAAGGAACATGGTAACGGTCAGGGCGGAGCATCTGAAAGAGACGGACGTGAAGCGCATCATTGAAAATCTGGGTTATCAGTATCAGGGCAGGCTGGAAGAACAATGACGCTCAATGACCTGCATACAGGAGAGTCCGGGATCATCACCAGGATCCGGGGGAGGGGTGCCTTCCGCCGGCGGATCAGGGAGATGGGTTTCGTACGGGGGAAGCAGGTCACTGTGATCAAGTCAGCACCCCTGAGGGATCCGGTGGAATACAGGATCCTGGACGGAAACGTTTCCCTCAGGCGGAGTGAAGCCGATCTGATCGAGGTGGCGACCGGTCCGGCTGAACCGGATACGGCCAGAATTCACCTCCCAGGGTCAAATGGTGCATCGGCCAGGGAGATCCTTGCAAAAACCGGGAAGATCATTGACGTGGCACTCGTGGGGAATCCCAACTGCGGGAAGACCACGCTGTTCAACAGGCTTTCTCATTCACGGGAACATGTGGGGAATTACCCGGGTGTTACGGTGGATTCAAAACAGGCATTTTTCTCCCACCGGGGATATACCTTCCGCATTACAGACCTGCCCGGTACCTATTCCCTTTCGGATTACAGCAGTGAGGAAAAGTATGTAACCGGACATATCCTTGAAAAGAACCCGGATGTGGTGGTCAACGTGGTGGATGCCAATAACCTGGAGAGAAGCCTGTACCTGACAAGCCAGCTGATCGACATGGATATCACCGTGGTGCTTGCCCTGAACATGTATGATGACCTGCTGGAGAACGAGGACGATCTGGACCTGGATCTGTTAAGTAAATTACTGGGGATCAGGATTGTGCCGACCATCAGTCACCGAGGTAAGGGCGTGTATCGCCTGCTGAACCATGTCATCCGCGTATTTGAAGGGAAAGATCCGGTGACCCGTCACATCCATATCAGCTACGGGGAGGAGATAGAGCTTTCCGTCGGACGGATCCAGGAGCACATCCGGAAGAACGATTCTTTCACCGATCGCTATTCATCCAGGTTCGTCGCGCTGAGATTGCTGGAGGACGGAAAAAGCTTTGAAAATATTCTGAAAGAGACAAACAACTCCCAGGAGATCCTTCAGACGGCCAGAGAAGAGATCAGCCGGCTGTCGGATCTGCTGAAGGAGGATGCGGATACCCTTGTGTCCGATGCCAGGTACGGATTCATCGCGGGAGCGCTCAGGGAGACCATGAAAAAAAGCGGACGCAAACCGGGCCTGACCAGGTCCCAGAAAATTGACCGCATCCTTACCCATAAGTACCTGGGGATCCCCATTTTCCTGTTCTTCCTCTGGCTCACGTTCCATGTCACCTTTTCGCTGGGGAACCATCCCATGGGGTGGATCGAAACGGGTGTGGACTGGCTGGGTTCGGTGATCAGGAATCAAATGCCCGGAGGAGTGCTCAGGGATATGCTGGTGGACGGAGTCATCGGGGGGGTGGGAGGCGTGATCGTGTTCCTTCCCAACATCCTGATCCTGTTCTTCTTTATTTCCCTCATGGAGGATACGGGGTACATGGCCCGGACCGCTTTTATCATGGACAAGGTCATGCACCTTTTCGGCCTGCACGGGAAATCCTTTATCCCGTTGGTCATGGGATTTGGCTGTAATGTGCCGGCCATCATGGCAACCCGGACACTGGAGAACAAGAACGACAGGATCCTCACCATGCTCATTATCCCGTTTATGTCATGCAGTGCGAGGCTTCCTGTGTATGTGCTCGTGGCAGGGGCGGTTTTTCCGGAAAGGGCGGGGAACGTTATTTTCCTGCTGTACATGATCGGGGTGGTGATCTCACTGATGATGTCGGTGATTTTCAAGAACACCCTTTTCAGGCACAGGGAAGCTCCCTTTGTGATGGAGCTGCCGGTGTACAGGTATCCCGGCATCAGGGTCATCCTGCGCCATATGTGGCGAAAGGGAGCGCATTACCTTAAAAAAATGGGCGGTGTGATCCTGCTGGCATCCATCGTGATCTGGGCACTGGGATACTTTCCCAGAGAACAACCCCGGCCGGCAGAGATATCCGGGATGGAAGCTCCTGTGGAAGGAATGGCCGACACGCAGCTGGAAAATTCCCTCATCGGCAAACTGGGGAAATTCATCGAACCGGCGGTCAGACCCCTGGGATTTGACTGGAAGATGGGGGTCAGCCTGCTGACCGGATTTGCGGCCAAGGAGATCGTGGTCAGCACCATGGGAGTGCTTTACCAGGCGGAAGCGGGACCCGGGGCCACCGCTTCGTTGCAGACAAGGATCAGCGAACAGGTCCATCCTTCCGGTCCCCTGGAAGGAACACCTGTGTTCACACCACTGGCAGCATTTTCATTCCTGATCTTCGTGCTGCTTTATTTGCCATGCATGGCCGTGATCACAGCTGTGGGGAAAGAATCCGGAAGCTGGAAGTGGTCCCTGTTCGTTTTGTTATATACCACGGTGATCGCATGGGTAGCCAGCTTTGCTGTATACCAGGTGGGCAGTTTGCTGCAATTGGGATGAAATTCATATCTTGCGTGACTTTTTTTATTCAGAATGATGCAATGGCCCATGGGTAAGAAAATATCGTTCCTGTTTTCCATGTCTTTCACAGGCATCCTGCTGATCCTGCTGATATTAGTGCTGGCCCTGACCACATTCGTGGAAAGTGCTTACAACACCCAGACCGCCTGGGCTGTTTCTTACGGGACCCACTGGTTCGAATTTTTATTGCTGCTGATCGGGGCCAACCTCACCGGGGCGATGTTCCGCTACAATTTGTTCAGGAAGGAAAAGATCACGGTACTTTCATTTCACCTGGCTTTTATCCTGATTCTTGCCGGGGCTGCGGTGACCCGGTTCATCAGTTACGAGGGGATCATGCACATCAGGGAGAACAGCGAGTCCGGCAGCATGCTCAGCGACAATGCTTCCATCGCTGTGGAGCTTGAAAGGGGCACGGAGCGGATTGAGGGCAGCAGGGAGGTGATGCTGTCTGAACTTACCCCCCGTGATTTCAACTTCCGGACCAGGATCGGCGGGGACCGGGTAAAGATCAGGTCCACCGGGTATTTGTCCAATGTCCAGGAGCAATATGTCCCGGCACAGGGAGGGGCTCCCTTCATCCAGCTGGCAGTGGTGGGGGAAAGGCAGGTTTCCGTGGGTATCCCTTCCGGTGAGACGCGGAATGCCGCGGGCATGGACATCGCTTTTAACAGTGATGACACAACGGCCATTTTCCGGATCTTTTCGGAGGGAGATGAAATCCTTGCCTATGCACCGGTGCCGGTCACTTCGATGAAAATGGGGAGCGAGTCCGGGGTGACATACGGCGCGGGGGAGCCGGTCCCGCTTACCGATGGAACGCTTTACTCCCTGGGGCACATGCGGATGGCATTGCAAAAATTCGTGCCTTCTGCAAGGAAACAGCTGGTCAGTGCACCGGAGGGACAGATGGGGACCTATCATGGGGCCGTCCGGCTGGAGATCGCATACCGGGGCATGACCTCGGAGGTGATCGTCCCGGGCATGGCCGGGAGTCCGGGCACACCTGTCTCCGGAACCATGGGCGATCTCTCCTATACCATCGTTCATGGCTCTGTGGAGATCCCGTTGCCTTTTTCTCTGTACCTGGAAAATTTCGAAGTGGAGCGTTATCCCGGCTCCAACAGTCCCTCCTCCTTTGCCAGCGAGGTGATCCTCATCGATGAAGAGATGGGGATCAGGGAAAACCGCCGGATATTTATGAACAATGTGTTGAAGCACAGGGGCTACAGGTTCTACCAGGCGTCATATGACAATGATGAACGCGGAACGGTCCTGTCGGTGAACAGGGACAGGTTGGGCACGTTCATCACCTACCTGGGTTACCTTGTGCTGATCGGGGCCATGTTCCTCTCCCTTTTCGCACCGGGCACCCGGTTCGCCGGGATCGCACGTAAAACCGCTTCCGTTTCAAAGACAGGATTGATCCTCCTCCTGCTGCTGGGAGGCAGCATTTCTCTGTTCTCACAGCAGCTGGTCCCCCCGAAGGATGTGGCCAATGAGTTCGGCGAGTTGTGGGTTCAGGACAAAGGAGGAAGGTTCGAGCCCATGAATACGCTGTCCAGCGAGGTGGTGAGGAAAGTGACACGGAAAGCACATTACCGGGATTTTTCACCCGACCAGGTCCTGCTGGGAATGATCCTGTATCCGGATGCATGGCGTGAACTGCCTCTTTTCCGGGTCAGGCACCCCGAACTGCACCGGATCATCGGGTACAGGGGGGAGATGGTCAGTTTCAACGATCTGGTGGATACCACCAAAAACGGGTACCTGCTGAACGAACTGGTGAATGCGGCTTATTCAAAGGAAGTCCCCCTCCAGACGGAACTGGACAGGGAGGTGATCAAGCTGGATGACCGCATCAACGCACTTTACCTGGTGCAGTCGGGGAGCCTGCTCCGGATCTTTCCCGATCAGGAAGCCGAAAACCACAGGTGGACTTCGGTCGCGGAGGCGCTCAGCGGAAGGATGGCACATCCGCAGGACACCATGGCCACGGTTTTCCTGAGATATTTAAATGCCCTGCAGGGTGGTCAATTTGGCGTGGCACAGAGTCAGCTTCATTTGCTGCACGAGAACCAGATCACCGGGGAAGAGCTGCTGCCTTCAACCTCCAGGAAGAAAACGGAGATACTTTACAACCGGATCAATATCTTTCCGCGGCTGGCAAAGTTTTACGGGATTTTCGGGATCTTTTTGCTGGTGATCCAGTTCCTGATCGTATTCAGACCGGGCAAGATCTTCACAACCCTGTTCAGGGTGGGCGTGATCCACCTTGCCGTGGCGTTTGTCATCCACACCTTTGCCCTGGCCGCCAGATGGTACATCAGCGGGCATGCTCCCATGAGCAACGGGTACGAATCCATGATCTTCATGTCCTGGGTCACCCTCCTGGCCGGGCTCATCTTCGCCAGGCGGTCGGGATATGCCATCGCCCTCACCGCCATCCTGTCGGCGCTGGCCCTGGTGGTAGCCCAGATGAGCAATATGAACCCGGAGATCACCAACCTGGTGCCGGTACTGAAATCTGTCTGGCTCACCATACATGTTTCCGTCATCATGGCCGGATACGGGTTCCTGGGGCTTGCTTCCCTTATGGGATTGCTCAACCTGTTCTTGTACGCATCGCTCACTTCTTCCAGTGTGGGGCGACTGCGTGAAGTGATCAACGAGGTGACGCGGGTTAACCACCTCACCCTGATCGTGGGACTTTACCTGATGACTGCCGGTGTGTTCCTGGGCGGGGTATGGGCCAATGAATCATGGGGCCGTTACTGGGGATGGGATCCCAAAGAAACCTGGGCGCTCATCACGGTGCTGGTCTATGCCTTTGTGGCCCATATGCATAAAATCCCCGGTCTGCGCGGGAATTTCACCTTCAACTTGTCTTCTTTCATTGCCTATGCATCGGTGCTGATGACCTACTTCGGGGTGAACTATTTCCTGGGAGGGATCCACTCCTATGCCAGCGGATCCGCTTTCAAATTACCCTGGTTCACTTATCTTATCCTGGCCATTCTGGCCGGACTGGCTTACCTGGCCTATGACAGGCAGCGCCGGCATCTGCCCGGCAGTCAGGGTTCGAGTAGCATGTAGACGTGGTAGTCTTCAAACGGAACAAAACCGAGGCTTCTATACAGATGGATGGCTGCTTTGTTCTCATCATGCACCTCCAGCTTGACAGGGCAGCCGAGTTTCCTGGCATGTTTCAGTGATTCCACGGCGAGTCTCCTTCCCCATCCCCTGCCCTGAAGAGAGGGGTGAATGGCGAAGTGGTGCAGGTGGATCCGCCTGCCGTCGTAAGTCATCCAGGAGGTGCCCACGATCCGGCCTCCCGGGGGCTCTTCCATGACCAGGAATTCCCCGCCCTGCTGGTTGCAGCGGCTGATGACCTCCCGGGTGTCGCCTCGATCGGCGCGGTAGATACCGGTTTCTTTCCAGAGTTCTTCAATCCGGGGATGGTCCGTATCTCGGTACTGCCGGATAATCATCGGATCAGGCTTTCACAACATAGACCTGGCCGGTTTCGTAGCGGATCACCTTCACCTGGTCGCCTTTCTCGATCAGGCCGTATTCCGATTTCGCATCGTACAGCTTTTCTCTCACCATTACCTTGCCCGACGGACGCAGCACGGTATGGGCCACACCGATCTCACCCACCAGGCTTTTCTGCTCCGACTCCACTCCAAGGAAACCCTCCTCGGTCCTTTGCTCGCTTTTGAGGGAAAGGTTACTGAAAACGGAGGTGGTTGTCAGCAGTTTTTTTGCTGCCCAGAGCGACAGGATCAATCCGAACAGGACGGAGACAAGGACCAGGCTCAGTGATTTCATCAGCAGGCCGAGTCCTTCTCCCGTAAATTCGGTTCCTTCAAAGACCACATTGTCCACAAGGCTCAGGGTGAGTCCGGTGATCATCGCAATGATCCCCGCGACCCCCGCCACCCCGAACCCGGGGATGGCAAAGATCTCCACCATGATCAGGATGAGCCCTGCCACAAAAAGGATCAGTTCCCAGTATTCGGCCATTCCCTCCAGGTAGAGGGGGGCGAAGTAGAGCAGGGCCGCCAAAACGGCAATGGCCAGCGGGAATCCGATCCCCGGCGACTGCAGTTCGAAATAGATCCCGCCGATGATGGCCATGATGAGCAATCCGCTGATCACCGGATTAATCAGAAAACCGATGATCTTGTCGATGGCAGTGGGCCGATAGGTACGCAGTTCATATGTCTTGATCCCGGTCAGATCGATGACTTCCTCCAGGGAGCCGGTAATCCCTTCACAGTAGCCGTGCTGCAAAGCCTCGGATGCGGTGAAAGTGAGAACCTGTCCCGTGTCGACCACTCCCTCCACATACAACCTGGGATCAACCATGGCTTCTGCGATGGCCGGATCGCGGTGCCACACCAGGGTGGTATCGGAACCCCGGATGATGGTATCCTTTCCGTGTGCTTCGGCCGTTGCCCGCATGGTTGCCCGCATGTAGGACTGGTATTTGTCGGGGACCTGCTCGCCTGTCTGGTTGACCACGGTTGCCGCACCGATCTTGGCACCTGGTTTCATGTAGATGCTGTCACAGGCAATGGCGATCAGGGCCCCGGCAGAGGCCGCATTGTCATCGATGAACACATAGACCGGCATGGGTGCATTGAGGATCCGCGTGCGGATGGAATCGGCAGATACCACCTCCCCTCCGTAGGTGTTCATCTGGATGATCACCAGGTCGGCCCCCAGCTGGATGGCTTCCCGGAATGCCTCCTTGGTAACCCTCCATGAGGGTGCAGCGATATCATCCCTGATGCTGAACGTGTAGATCAGCGTCTTCACCCCGTTCACGGTATCCGTCGAAAGGGTACCGGCAGGGGGTTCCGGGGCGGGAAGGCTGCTGTCCTGCACGCTGACCTGACTGCTGAAAACCGCCGCCAGCAGGAGCACGGCTATCATATACCTGATTCTCTTCATATTCACTTTTTATATCCTCAAAAGTAAGAATATTTTCTGCTAAATTTGTGTGGTCAAATAAATCATCCGCATGGAATTAAACAGGTTGACGGCCATTTCGCCGCTGGACGGCCGCTACAGGTCCGGAACAGAACAGCTGGCCGGTTATTTCTCCGAGTATGCACTGATCAATTACCGTGTCATGGTCGAAGTGGAGTACTTCATTGCCCTTGCCATGACCGGGATCCCCGAACTGTCCGGGATGGAAGAGGAGCAGTTTGAAGCCCTCAGGGAAATCAGCCGCACCTTTAGCCGGGAGGATGCGGAAAGGGTGAAGCAGATCGAAAAAACCACCAACCATGATGTGAAGGCGGTGGAATATTTCCTGAAGGAAAAACTGGAGGAAGCGGGGATGGGAAGCGTCAAGGAGTTCATCCATTTCGGGCTGACCTCACAGGACATCAACAACACGGCCATTCCCCTTTCTCTGAAGGATGCCATCCGGGATGTGTACTATCCGCACCTGGAAACGCTGGTGCAGACGCTCGAGGAGCTGGCATCCGGGTGGGACCGGATACCCATGCTGGCACGTACCCATGGCCAGCCTGCTTCTCCAACCAGACTGGGGAAAGAGATCAGGGTATTTATCAAAAGGCTCGAAGTGCAGGCGGAACAGCTGGAAGGGATCCCGGTCCCCGCCAAATTCGGCGGTGCCACGGGGAATATGAATGCACATGTGGTTGCCTATCCCGGGATCGACTGGTTCCGGTTCGGCGAGCATTTCGTCGGAGACACCCTGGGGCTCAAACGGTCCTGGCCCACCACGCAGATCGACCATTACGACAACCTTGCGGCCATCTTCCATGTACTCGGGAGGGTCAACACGATTCTGATCGACCTTGCCAGGGACATGTGGACCTATATTTCCATGGAGTATTTCAGGCAGAAGATCAAAAAAGGTGAAATCGGATCCTCGGCCATGCCCCACAAGGTGAATCCCATCGATTTTGAAAACGCAGAGGGGAACCTGGGAGTGGCGGTTGCCCTGTTCGGTCACCTCGCCTCCAAACTCCCGGTTTCCAGGTTGCAGCGTGATCTGACCGATTCAACCGTATTGCGGAATGTGGGGGTCCCCCTGGGTCATACACTGATCGGACTGCAGTCGCTGACCGCAGGATTGAAAAAACTCATTGTCAATGAAGCGGTCATCCGGGCCGATCTGGAGAAGAACTGGGCGGTGGTGGCCGAAGCGATCCAGTCAATCCTGAGGAGGGAGCAGTACCCCCGTCCCTATGAAGCGCTGCTTGAGCTCACCAGGACCAATGAGACCATCACCCGGGAGA
>DSDZ01000044.1 GCA_011048475.1 Bacteroides sp.
GGTTTAAACTCGGGGCGAGCGGGTTCGGTTGCCGGGGGAACCGTGTCGGATGCAGGGGTGATTGAATCGCTTGAAGGGTCGATCGCACCGGTTGCCGGCGGGACCGGGCCGGGATCCTGGCCCCGAACCGGTAAAACAGCGATGGAAATGCGGAGAAGTGTCAGAAGGATCCTGTTCATTGAGCCGGTTTATCGAGTATACTCACAATGCGCTGCAGGTCCTCATCCGATTTGAATGGAATAACGATTCGCCCTGCACCTTTATTGCTTCGTTTGAACTCGACCGTGGCTCCGAAATAATGAGACAGGTGTTCCCTCAGATCCTCATAGGCCGGCCGGGGACGGGGACCTTCCTGAATTGGTTCCGTTTCTGTTCGCTTGGCCTTCTGAACCAGTCCCTCGACCTTTCTGACCGAAAGGTCCTGCCTCAGGATCCTGTTGAAGATATCCAGCTGTAATCCTTTGTCTTCCAGACCCAGCAGGGCCCTGGCATGACCCATGGTGATCTTTTTCTCCCGGATGGCCGTCTGGATCTCCACTGGCAGATTCAGCAGCCTCAGGTAATTGGTGATCGTGGCCCGCTTCTTCCCCACCCTTTCACCCAGACCTTCCTGGGTGAGGCTGAACTCCTCGATGAGCCGCTGGTAGGAGATGGCCACCTCGATGGCGTCCAGGTCCTCCCGCTGGATGTTCTCCACCAGGGCCAGCTCCAGCATCCGGTCATCCCCCGCTTCCCGCACATAGGCAGGGATCCGCCTCAGTCCGGCCTTCCGTGCCGCCATCAGGCGCCGTTCCCCGGTGATCAGCTGGTAGGTTGAATCAGCGGCCCTTCTCACCGTGATGGGCTGGATGATCCCGTGTTCCTCCACCGACTGCACCAGTTCGTTGAGGGCTTCCTCGTCAAAGGTAGTGCGGGGCTGAAAGGGATTGGACGAGATGTTCTTGACGGGGATCTCGCTGACAGCCGATGGTGAATGGATCAGCTCCCTGTTGGAATCGTCCGGTGCTTCGATCAATGCACCCAGTCCCCTGCCCAGTACGCTCTTCTTTGCCATAAGGATGTCAGATTAATCCATTACTTTTTCTTCCTGTTTCAGGCGGGTTTCCTCATTTTTCTGGAGGATTTCCCTGGCCAGGTTCAGGTAACTGATGGCCCCCCTTGATTCCGCATCATACAGGATGGCCGGCTTCCCGAAACTGGGCGCTTCCGTCAGCTTGATGTTCCGCTGGATGATGGTGTCGAACACCATCTGCTGGAAGTGCCTCCTCACCTCTTCGACCACCTGGTTGGAGAGCCGCAGCCTGGAATCGTACATGGTCAGCAGGAATCCTTCGATCTCCAGCTTTTTGTTCAGCCCGCGCTGGATGATATTGATCGTATTGAGCAGCTTGCCCAGTCCCTCAAGGGCAAAATATTCGCACTGGACCGGGATGATGACCGAATCGGCAGCCGTGAGCGCATTCACGGTGATCAGTCCCAGGGATGGGGAACAATCGATCAGGATGTAGTCGTAATCGTCCCTGACCAGGTTGATCACATTCCGGAGCATGTACTCCCGCTCGTTCATGTTCAGCATCTCAATCTCGGCCCCCACCAGGTCGATGTGCGAGGGGATCAGATCCAGATCCTTGATCTCACTGTTCAGGATGATCTTCCTGGGATCGGCATCCTCGATCAGGCATTCATAGATGCTCGTCTTCACCTTTTTTATGTCGAATCCCGATCCGGACGTGGCATTGGCCTGCGGGTCCGCATCGATGATCAGCACCCTTCTTTCGAGCACAGCAAGGCTGGCCCCCAGGTTGATCGCCGAAGTGGTCTTCCCAACACCTCCCTTTTGATTCGCTATCGCAATAACTTTACCCATCGGCCATTCTCTTTATTCTATTTTCAAATGGATTGAAAAAACGGGGTTTAAATTTACTATTTTCGGATAGCCCGCTATTTTCAGCATTTTTCTTATTGTAAACAAACGTTTTTCATTTATAAACACCTTATTAACATTTTTTTCATGATAACTCCGTAAGGTGGTTGCAACCTGAAAATTAAGCATGCATGCATCCGGGTGGCGACTCATCAAAGATAAAACGAACGATCCTTTTTCCCAAAAAACGCAGTCAACGGGATTTTATGTATTTTTGTGCATTGGGTGTTGCACGATCATGAACAGAACGAACTGGATCACCATTGTGAACTGTACCGCCGGGGGCGGGAAGACGGGGAGGGACTGGCCCCTGATCGAATCGTTGCTCAAAAAGCACGGGATCAGGTTTGAACCCTACCTGACCGGCCGGAGGCTGCATGCATCGATCATCGCCAGGAACAAGATCGAAGAGGGTTATTCGAAGATCATCGTGGTGGGGGGTGACGGCACCATGAACGAGGTGATCAACGGTGTTTTTGCACAGACCAGGATCCACACCACCGAGGTGATGCTGGGCATGATCTCCGTGGGGACGGGGAACGACTGGGCGCGGATGTTCAACATCCCGGCCGATTATGAGGAGGCCGTCGTGGCCATTAAAAAGCAGAAGACCTTCATCCAGGATGCCGGGATGGTGCGTTACCTGAAGAACGGCAAGGAGTGGAAACGCTATTTTGTCAACATCGCGGGGATGGGTTTCGGCGCGAAGGTGGTGGAGCGGGTCAACCGGATGAGGGACCGGGGAAGGCACGGGACAATGGTCTATTTCTACAATATTTTCTCCAGCCTGCTGGGTTACCGGTCCACCCCGGCCAGGATCTCCATCGACGGGCTCACCATCGACCGCAAGATCTTTCTGATGAATGTGGGCATCGGGAAGTACAACGGGGGAGGGATGATGCAGGTGCCCCATGCCATTGCCGACGACGGCCTGTACAGCATCACCCTGATCAGGAAAATGGGCAAGCTGAATGTGATCGCCAATCTAAAACGCCTGTACAACGGAAGCATTACGGAGCATTCCAAGGTGGAGACCTATACCGCCCGCTCGGTGCAGATTGACGGGCCCGGGGTACTGAAGATCGAAACCGACGGTGAATCACTGGGGACCGGACCCCTCCAGTTCCAGATCATTCCCAGGAGCGTCAGGGTGATTTCGGGGGAGATGACAGCCTGATCTCAAACAATTTCGGCCAGTATTTGCCGGTAACAAAGATGCGGTCGCCCGCCGGATCCCATGCGATCCCGTTGAGCACATCCGTCGTGGGCGTGCGGCTCGATGACGGCAGGATGCCTTTCAGATCGACGCGTCCCTCCACCTTTCCCGTGGCCGGATCGATGATCACGATCTCATCCGTATAATAACGGTTGGCCCAGATCTTTCCCCTGATGTACTCCAGTTCATTCAGGCTGTCCGCCGGTCCCCTGTCATGGTACACCTCGATCTGGCGGTTGATGGTGAACATCTCCGGATCGAGGAAATAGATCACATTTGTGCCGTCGCTCATGATCAGTTCCTCCCCGTTGTTGGTCAGTCCCCATCCCTCCCGGTTCTGGTAATAGACCCTGCGGATCTCCTCGAAGCTCTCCCTGTCGTATACAAATCCCACCTGGGAGCGGTAGGTGATCTGGTAGATCTGGTCGCCGAACACAGTGATCCCCTCCCCGAAAAAAGATTCGTCCAGGTCCCTGACCTGCCTCACCTGGCCTGTCTCCAGTTCCACGCGCCTCAGGGAGGACCGGCCGTAATTGCCAGTTCCCTCGTACAGCCATCCCTTTGCGTACTGGATCCCCTGCGTGTAGGCCTCCGGATCATGGGGGTATTCACGCACGACCGTGTACCCGTATTCCACGGGTTTCACATCCGAAAGAAGGGTGACCGGCTGACTGTGATTTTCGGTGCGTCCCCCAAAGAGAAAGACCCTGGCGCGGATTCCAGTCCTGCCCGGTGCCATCTCCGCGCTGGAAAGGACCGCCTGTGTTTCCCCGGTCAGGGTTTTCCGCCTGGTCCCTCCCATGAAAAGCTGGATGGAATCCACACGGACCGTGTCGGGGACCTGGAGCCGGACGGAGATCTCGCTCCCGACGGGGAGCGACACAGGCTCGGATGGTTCCGCAAGGCGGGTTGACAGGGGTTGTGAAAGAGCGGCTTTCCGGTTGTCCGGAACCCCGTTCCCCGGTCCGCATCCATGCAAAACCAGCAGGAGGATGGCGATCGTCAGGCTGTGCAGCGTTCTCATGAAAGGTTCTCAGTGGCCGAATATCCGTTGCAGGAATGAACGTTTTTTCGGGATTCGCTTCAGTTCGTCCTCCAGGGTCGGATGCTCGCCCGGATTGATCATCTGGTAGATCTCTCCCCATCCCGGCAGTCCGCCGATGTTCCGGTCGTCGATGAAAATATCCGCTTCGATCTTCCTGCTGGAGTTCTCCTCATCAAATTCCTCCTCCGGGTAACTCTTGTTCACCGCATAAAATTCCACTCCGTTCTGACGGCAGTACTCCACGGCTTCCTTCAGCTCCTTTCCCGTCCTGAATGTCCAGAGGATCAGCTGGTGTTTCTGTTTCTGGAGGGCACGCAGGGTTTCGAAGGCAAAAAGGATCTCCTTGCCGATCTCGGGATATCTGTGTTCAACGATGGTGCCGTCAAAATCAACTGCAATTTTCAGGGGGCCTGATAACATATATCAACGGGTCTTTAATATTTTACACCAGGTTGTTTCAGAAGCCTTGCCGGGTCAGGAACTGAACAAATAACCATGATCGGACGACTTCCTGTTAACCTGTCCAAAAATATTAAAAATCACGTTAAAACAGGTCCTCCACCGAAAGATATCGCTCCCCGGTGTCATAATTGAAGGTCAGGATGACGGATCCCGGATCGACGGTCTCCAGCAGTCTGGCCACCGCTGCCAGTGATGCACCGGTGGAAATTCCCGCAAAGATGCCCTCTTCCCTGGCAACCCGCCTGGCATATGCGTATGCCTGCGCCTTTTCAACGGCGATGGTCCCGTCCAGCACTTTCCTGTCCAGGTTTTCAGGGATGAATCCGGGGCCGATCCCCTGGATCCCGTGCGGTCCGGGTTCGCCTCCGCTGATCACGGGCGAGTCAGACGGCTCCACGGCATATACTTTGATCCCGGGCATTTTTTTCTTCAGTACCCTGCCCACCCCTGAGATGTGTCCCCCTGTGCCCACGCCGGTGACCAGGTAGTCGATCCCGCCCGGGAAATCTTCCACGATCTCCAGCGCGGTGCTGGTTGTATGGATGGCCGGATTGGAAGGATTGTCGAACTGGGAAGGGATCCATGCGCCTTCGATTTCGGCGGCCAGCTCGGCCGCACGCGCCATGGCCCCCTTCATTCCTTTTTCACGCTGGGTCAGCTCGATCTCCGCTCCATAAGCCCTTAAGATGTTCCTGCGTTCCACGGACATGGATTCCGGCATCACAAGGATGATCCGGTAACCCTTTACGGCGGCCACCATGGCCAGCCCGATCCCCGTATTCCCGGAGGTCGGTTCGATGATGGTGCTGCCCTGTTTCAGGATCCCCTGCTCCTCGGCTTCCCTGACCATGGCCAGCGCAATCCGGTCCTTGATGCTTCCGCCGGGATTGGTCCTTTCAAGCTTGATCCATACCTGCGCAGCCTCCGGGAACAGCCTTCTCAAATGCAGGTGGGGGGTACGCCCGACGGACTCCAGTATGTTTTCGAGTTTCATTTGTTTGATCTTATTCGAAAAGGTGATGATGCTTGCCTTGCAAACGTTAATATATGCACTAACCTCCTAACCCCTAACCCTGTCATTATATCACAAAATTGATCGGTTCCCCCAGTTTCTTGCTGTCCCGCACCACCACCCTGTGCTGCCTGTACACCACCGAGTAGGGCAGGATGCTCTCGGTGATCCAGGTGTTGCCGCCCACCACCGTATCGTGCCCGATCACCGTATTTCCTCCCAGGATGGTGCTTCCGGCATAAATGATCACGTTGTCCTCGATGGTAGGATGCCTTTTTGTGTTGGCCATCTCCTTCTCCACGGTGAGGGCGCCCAGGGTCACGCCCTGGTAGATCTTCACGTTCTTTCCGATCACGGCCGTTTCGCCGATCACGATCCCCGTCCCGTGGTCGATGAAGAAAGGAGATTCGATGGTGGCGCCCGGATGGATGTCGATCCCCGTCTTTCCGTGCACGAACTCGGACATGATCCTGGGGAGGAGCGGCACCTTCAGTTGGTACAGGATGTGTGCGAGCCGGTGCACGGCAATACAGTAAAATCCGGGATAGCACAGGATGATCTCCTCCAGGCAGCATGAGGCCGGATCAAACCGGGTGATCATTTCCGCATCGGCCACAAGCCTGTCGAATACATCCGGAAGTTGTTGAAAGAAGGTATCCACCACCTCGCCGGGTGTCTTTTCCATTTTGTTCCGGAGGGGGTAGAGCAGTTCCCGGAGCTTTACGGAGCAGCGTTCCAGCTCGATCTCGAGCTCCCCCTCTTCCGCGAACCTGTTCCTGCAGATGGGGAAGAGGGTGTGCATGAAAGTTTCCACGAAATCGTAGGTCCCCTGGATACAGGGGGTCTCCCTGCTGAAGCGGTTGTTGAAATCACTCAGCTTGCCTGCAAGAAGCGATGTTGATTTACTCATCGGTATGATGATTTTGGGATGGCAGTTCCGGTGAATTTATCTGAATAACCTCGTTCTGAGCAAAATGTTCAGCAAGGATATGAGAATATAGCACAGGACAACCAGCGTGAGCCCGGAAAGGCCTGTCATGAGCAGGATGACCCCTGCCACCAGGATCACCAGGTACCTGGCGATGTTCCCCCGCAGGGAGAAATTTTCAAATTTCAGCGAAAGCATGGGTACCGGCAGGATCAGGTAGAATGCCATCAGCAGCATGATGCCCCACATGAAGAAAACATTCACCCCGTTGCCGTAGATGAGGCCTTCTTTCATGAACTGCCAGAACAGCCCGGTCCAGAACAGCGCATGCGCCGGGGTGGATAGTCCCCTGAAATAAGCAGTCCCTCCCTCCTGCAGATTGAACCGGGCAAGCCGGACGGCCGAGAATACAGGCACGATTAAAACCGAACCCGTGATGATCCACTGAACCACCGGGAGGAGCGCATTGCCCTCCGGTGCAGGGACGGCAAAAAGGTGCTTGAAAATAAGATATATGAAAACGGCGGGCAGCACCCCGAAGGTGACCATATCGGCCAGTGAATCAAGCTGTTTTCCTGTATCACTGGATGCCTTCAGCAGCCGGGCGGCGAGTCCGTCCATAAAATCCAGCAGGGCGGCAGCAAGCAACAGGTATACCCCCGTTTTCCACTGCCCTTCCAGGGTAAGCACAATGGCAGCAGTACCGCAGGCTGCATTCAGCAGGGTAAGCAGGTTGGGTAGCCAGCGCTTCATGATTCCCTTTCCTGTTCGGATGCGAACCGCCGGTCATAATATCTGAGTGCCCAGCGCACGACCAGGTAACTGACCAGGATCATGGCCGGCCAGGACAGGTATCCCAGGATTGCTCTGATGTATTCCATTCTTTCAGTTCATTAATAATGAGATCCTTCGATCATTTCCTTTTCGTCAATTTTTGTCCTGCTGAGGGACCTCCATGCAATGGCGATATATGCCAGCACGAAGGGCACAAGGAGCGACACATAGCTCATCGCCACCAGGGTATAGTGACTCGAAGAGGCATTCCGGATGGTCAGCGAGCTTTGCAGGTGGGTGGATGAGGGATAGAAGGCGGTATTGTTGAACCCGGCCAGCATGAAGAGGGAGAAGACCACCAGGACCGTCCCCGGTCCGGTCAGCCAGATGCCGCGGCTGCTGTGTCTGGTCAGCGACAAAACGATCCCCCCGACCACTCCCGCCACACCGGCCAGGAACATAACCAGCACAGGCGTCATCTCCAGCAGGTTATGCAGGTATTTACGGGGTTCCATAAAGACCTCACCGGTTTGGGGACGGACCGCGTACCCCTGCCTGAGCATCAGCCAGACGGCAAATACAAGGAAGAATACAAGAAATGGAACGGCATTGTAGAGCAGGTGTTTCCTGGACCGCTGCAGGATCGCTTCATGATCGATGCTGTTCATGAAATAAAGCAGTCCCAGCACCCGCGCCAGGAAAAAGACAGCCAGACCCAGGGAAAGGTTGAACGGGTTCAGGACCGCCTCCAGTCCCCTCCACCTGGTCCCCCATGTAACGCTGTTCATCTCATCCAGGGAAAACTGCGACCCCGAAAAGAAGGTGGCCACGGCCACCCCCACCAGGAAGGTCCCCACCAGCCCGTTGATGAGCAGGAAGGTTTCATAGGTCTTTTTTCCCAGAAAATTGCTGGCTTTGGTCCTGAATTCATAGGAGACCGCCTGGATCACAAAGGCAAAGAGGATCAGCATCCAGACCCAGTATGCCCCGCCGAAGCTGGTGGCATAAAAGAGGGGGAAGGAGGCGAAAAAGGCACCGCCGAAGGTGACCAGGGTGGTGAAGGTGGTTTCCCACTTCCTGCCCAGGATGTTGACGATGATGGTCCGTTCCAGCTCGGTTTTGCCGATCCGGAAAATAAAGGTTTGCCCTCCCTGGACAAAGAACAGGAAAACCAGTAAGGATCCCAGGAGGGATACGATGACAAACCAGTATTGCTGCAGTTCGAGAAGTGAAAGGTTTCCAAACATGTCTATTTTCCTCCAGGTCCTTTTTTGATTTGTGATACCATGATCCCGATCTCGGCAATGAACAGGGCCGTAAATGTGACCAGGAAGATCCAGAAGGTCAGCTGGACCGTCCCCGGATTCAGGCGGGTCACGGCCGTCAGGGTGGGCATCAGCTCGTACACCACCCAGGGCTGCCGGCCCATTTCCGCCAGTACCCAGCCGGCCTGGCTGGAGATCCAGGGAAGGGGAATGGTCAGCAGGGCCACCCATAGCAGCCATTTGTGGCGCCCCCAGCGGTTCTTCAGGCTAAGCCAGAGGGCAAGGGAAGAGAGGATCAGGAAGTGCAGCCCCAGGATGACCATGATGTGGAAGGCGTAAAAATTAATCTTTACATTGGGGATCAGCTCTTTGAGGGCCCTTCCCCTGTAATGGCCATACCCGAAATACTTGTAATACTCATCCATCCACACGGGATCGCTGAATTTCTCCTGCATGGCCTGATAGGTCACCTGGTCCCCCCTCTCCCCGGCTCGCTTCATCTCCCTGAGGGTCTGCAGCGCCACTGAACCCCGCTCGATCTTCTCCTCATAAGGCATGAGCCCCTGATCTTCATTTCCGTAAACCAGGTCGGTGATCCCGGGCACAAAACCGCTCGGGGTGAGAAACACCATGTAGGAAAGTGCATTGGGGATCTCGATCTTGAAGATGAAATCTTCCCGGGGATTGGGAACCCCCGTGGTATCGGTGCGCATGGCACCGATGGCCACCAGGGGAGCATGGGTCTGTCCCTCGTAAAGCGCCTCCATGGCAGCGAACTTCATGGGCTGGTTCCTGGCGACGATCCTTGCAGAAGTATCCCCTGTGATGATGGTCATCAGGGCGGCGATCACCCCGAAGACCGAGGCGACGATGGTGCTTCTCTTTGCAAAGAGCACCTCTCTTTTCCTCAGAAGGAACCAGGCACTTACCCCGATCACGAACACAGAGGCCAGCAGGAAGCTGGAGGTAACCGTGTGCATGAATTTGTTCACCGCCATATCGGAGAAAA
>DSDZ01000041.1 GCA_011048475.1 Bacteroides sp.
GCGCGTCACCCCAATTATGCTGCCGAGCAGGCCGTCTGGATCGTTTTCTACTTTTTCAGTGTGGCGGCCACCGGCCGTTGGTTTAACTGGTCGGTCATGGGAGCCATCCTCCTGGTATTGCTTTTCTGGGGAAGCAGCAACTTCAGCGAATCCATCTCTTCACGGAAATATCCGGAGTATGCGGAATACAAAAAGCGCGTATCCAGATTCATCCCGGCACCAAAATAAGGTTGTTAAAAAAATAAACATTATCCTTTACCGGTGGTTAATGGTTGGACAGCTCCTGTCCAAACAAACATATCATGAGCACAAACATAAGAAGAAATGCACTCATCGCCGGTATCTCTCTGCTTGTCATGGCAATCGCAGCAGGCTTTTCCTACGGATATGTCTACGGAAACACGATCCTGGAGGAGGATCCCCAGGCGACTTACAACCAGTTAAGTTTGCTGGCGTATCAATTCTATGCCGGACTGGGAGGATGGATCCTGATCTTCCTCACCGACCTCATCGTCGCATGGACCCTTTACCTCTTTTTCAGGGACGTCAACAGGAATCTGTCCCTGATGACCGCACTGGTGCGATTCGCCTATACCGCATTTCTGGGACTGGCCCTGGTCCATCTCTTCAGGATCATTCCTTTCATCCAGGGCGCGGAGACAACCGTTGCAGAAACGGCCGGACAGCAGATCCTGACACTGGCAGGGTCGTTTACCGGGATCTGGTCGCTGGGACTGATGATCTTCGGGATCCACCTGATCGGACTCGGGCTTCTGAGCATGCGCTCTGTGAGTGTACCCCGCTGGCTGGGGATATTGCTGCTTTTTGCCGGAGCCAGTTATTTCCTTCTCAATTTCGCCGGGTCTGTTTTCCCGGGAAGTGAGCGTGCGGTGGCAGCCGTGGAAAAAATCCTCAGCGTGCCCATGGCCCTGGGGGAGATCCTGTTCGCCCTCTGGCTGATCATCCGGGGCGGGAAGGCCGGGAGCGTATCCCGGAAAAAACTTCAGTTTGAAACTTAGCCGGAGATCCTTTATGAGGCGCATCGCAAGGGCCATCGATTATGCCCGGTTCGGCCGGCTCTTCCTGAAAAAAGGAAACTGGGACGGGCAGCAGATCATATCCGCTGAGTGGGTGAGGGAATCGGTGACGGAAGATGCCACCGTTCGGCGCGATATTTACCCCGAATGGATGGGCGGAGGATGTGAACGCACCTACTAGAAATACCACTGGAGGGGACACACCGCCTGCGATTCCACCTTCCGGTTCTTCGCCTCGGGAAACCTGGGCCAGGAGATCTACATGATTCGCCTTCGGATTTCTTCTCAAATACCTCCGAAGATCTCTCCACAAATTCCTGTTTCCATTTGCTGATCATGTTCGGATGTACTTCAAATCGCTTTGATAATTCAGCAAGAGTTTCTCGCTCCTTGAGCACTTCAATTGCCACTGTCGCCTTAAAGGCACCTGTAAATTTTCTCCTTTTCTGTTTCATGATTCACTGGTTAAAATTATATCTTAAATTTCAACTTAACCAGTGGTCCGAATTTTGGGTAGTATTATACCTGGAGCTATCCGGGATGAACTATGAATGGTTCGATATCAAACAGGATCTGAACAACCTGAGAGAGGTCACCATAGATGATGGAGGTAAAGAAGTTACCATAAGGACTGAAGCAAGGGGTGTTTGTTCCTAGACTTTTAGGTCCCTGGGGATGGCTCTACCGCCTACAATAAAACAGGGGTCAAATAGCGAAATGTAGTGCCAAAGAAATTTTCTATGCCCATATTGGGCTCTCTTATAAAGAGATACAATTTGCAACTGTAGAAGATGAGTATAAGGTTTGTTCAATCTTGCATCTCGTTTTGGCGATGGACAGCTGACCGATTTTGCCGCCGGTAGATGGATTAAAGAAGGTGCTCATAACCCATTTAATCAAAATCAAATAGATAACCTAATGATAATTGAAACAAGAAAGAAAGGGAAGTACTCTCTCCAGTACTTATTCCATGACTAGTAAGGTTATATCGAACTTTTGGACAAGCACCCGCAAAATAATGATTAAGAAATATATATCTATAAGCCACACCTAATGACAAACAATTTATGAAATTATGGACATAAGTATCATTCGAGCCATCTCTAGTGGAACCATCATTGTAACTTAAAACTATCTCCTTTGAGACTAAACTTTCTAACTCAAAACCTGTCTGAATTGATAATAAATGGAAAGTTGTATAAAGAGTTTTTATTTCCAATAGAATTGGAACCCCAACGTAGGCGAGAGTGACTTTCTCGCTAGTTAATCTTAACGCTGGCGAATTGTTTAAAGGGTATTTAACCTTGTAATTGGCTACTTCGTAATGAAATCCACTGGCAAATGAAATCCTATTTGTAAAATAATAGGTAGCTGTTCCACCTAACTTATAACTGTTAATATTGTGGTGATTTTCATAATTCAAGAAAGGATATAAAACATAATCATATGAACCTTGTAAAAGAAATTTCTTAGATTGTGGCAACACATATGTTCCAATACACAAGAATACAATAACTATTAATTTTGATTTCATGTCTATTAAACATTAATGTAATCTTATCAATCATCTATTCTCATTGAAAAATGCCCTCCCGCAGCCGCAGAAAAATTTGAGTTTAGTACAATACTATTTTTAGTAATTAAGTCTAGATACTCCCCATCTACTACGGTTATATTGCAGCTAGCACCTCCAACAATTATATCCTGACCTGCTACAGTTGATCCTTGTATATCAGAACTTGAGCAAATTTTAACAGAATTTGATGTATTAATCCTCTGATATACCCTTATGTAATCAATTTCCATATCAATTGGGAAGCTGGAGGGCGAATCCTGCTTTACTCCTAAACTTGCTATAATATTCATTGGCTGATCATCAAAGGGATATATTCTGTCCATTGAATAATATGCGGCAGGTATTTGACCACAACAAAGCATTTCTTGTCCAGATAAATTGGACCATTTATATTTTATTAAAACTTCATTACCGTCTACCCTCCAAATGATTTTATGTTCATCCCATTCAACGGAGTATGTATGCATATCAAGAGACATGTCTGTACCAGTATTTTGGTCATCTATGCAGCGTAATTTGTTATTGTCATTGCAGTATAGATTCCGATGATATGAGTAAGTAATTTGCTTTCCTGCAGTTGTTGGGTTTGAATATATCATACCTGATGTATAGTCGAACCATCGCTTATTATATCCATTGAACTCATCTAAACAGTACATCGGAGTATCATCTGCCCAATCGTCCATAATTCTTTCATAGACAGCTTCATCATCTGCTATTAACTTTAATATTCCGTTTTCTACTTCAAAATTATCCCCATCTGTAAAGTATTCTTGCGCTCCAGCACAATATAAGTTCATTCCCACCGGAAAGTGAGGGCGGATATGACCGTACAAACGACCAGGAGCCCGGTCAGGATCAGGATCTCAAAAAGATGTTCTCCGGCGGGTTCTCCGAACCATGCTCCCTGTAACAGTTTGACCACATAGGTCAGGGGAAGGAAATCGGCAATTTTCTGGATGCTGCCGGGCATGATCTGAAGGGGGATGGATGCCCCTGACAGGAACAGCATCGGGTAAAACAGCACCATTCCGATAACCTGCGAAACCCGCGAGGTGGGGGCCAGGCTGGCGATCACGAAACCCAGGGAGAAAAAGCTCAGCGATGCCAGGATGAATGCCAGCAGGAACGGGAATACATGTCCGTCGAATCTTAAATCGAAAGCCAGGATCGCAGCCACGATCAACAGACCCGTGCCCACCAGCGTCATGGCAAAATTCACCAGAACGGTATCCAGCAGGATGATCACCGGACGGAGAGGGGTGGTTTTGAAACGCCGGAGGATCCCTTTTTCACGGTAGGTGGCCATGTTGATGGTCACAAACATGAGCCCCACGGTTCCGATGATCATCCCCATGTAGGCGGGAACCAGCATGTCCACCGTTCCGCGGCCCCCGAACATCTCATTCGGTTCATTGCCATAGATGCCTCCGAAAAGGAAAAGGACCATCAAAGGAAATGCAAGGGTAAAAAAGGCTGCCATGGGTTCACGAAGAAACAGCTTTGTTTCCACCCAGGTCATCTTCCACAGGGTTTTGATCTGCGTTCCTGCCATCAGTCCCTTATTTTTTTGCCTGTAAGTATTAAAAACACATCCTCCAGGGTGGGGTGCTCGGTGCGCAGGTCCCTGAACCCGACGCCGCCTTTTTCCAGTGTATTGACCACCCCGCTCAGCAACCTGTCCCCCTTTCCGTGTATGGTTACCCTGTCATCTTTCTGTTCAATGCGGCTGACGCCCTGTATCTTTTTGAATGCATTCTGTTCGAAAGGTCCGGTTACCCGGAAGGTCACCCGGAATTCGGGACCCAGGGAACGGATCAGGTTTTCCGGTGTATCCAGTGCAACGATACGTCCCTGATCCACGATCGCCACCCTGTTGCAAAGCCTCTCCGCCTCCTCCATGAAGTGGGTGGTCAGCACAACCGTTTTTCCCTGGTCCCGGATCCCCAGCACAAGGTCCCATATGGCCCGGCGGGCATGGGGATCCAGCCCGGTGGTCAGTTCGTCCAGGAATACCACCTCGGGATCGTTGATCAGTGCAAGGGCGATGAAGAGCCGCTGTTTCTGGCCTCCTGACAGCTTGCTGTAGGTGGCTTTTATTTTTTCCGCCAGGCCAAGTTTTTCCAGCAAAGGATGCCAGTCGGCAGAAAGGGAATAAATGGAAGCAAACAGGTCCATCGCCTCCCATACTTTGATCCTGTCGGGCAGGGCGGATTCCTGGAGCTGGACACCGATGCGTTTCTGGAGCCTGTACTTGCTGTGTTTCGGTTCCATCCCCAAAACCCGGATGCCCCCCTGATCCGGATTCCGCAATCCCTCAATGCATTCAATGGTCGTGGTCTTCCCGGCACCGTTGGGCCCCACCATCCCGAAGATCTCCCCTTCATGTACTTCGAAGGAGATCCCATCCACGGCAACCACTTTGCCGTAGCTTTTTGCCAGATCCTGTACCGCAATCACGATTGTATTCGCTGAGCTCATCACCGGACCGCATCAGGATTCACCATATACCTTCAAAACGGGTTCGCGCAGGCGACTGCCGGCGGGGGAAAACAGGTGCAGGATGTTTTCGGCGATCTCCTCCCCTGTGACCCATTTTGAGAAATCTGCATCGGGCATGGACTCCCGGTTGGCAGGGGTGTCGATGATGCTGGGAACAATGACGGAGGATACGATCCCGCTTTTCCTGCCGGTTTCGTTGATGATCTCCGACAGCCGGAACAGAAGCGACTTGCTCAGCGCATACGCCACCATCCCTTTGGCAGCCGCCGGCTCGATGCCCGGTCTTGCCCCGATCAGGACGATTTGTCCCCCGCGCTTTGCCTTCTCCATGTGGATCAGCAGGGGACGGGCACAGTTGTAGGCGGTGACAAAATTCAGCCGGTACATCTTTTCCATTTCTTCCAGGCCGGTTTCCTGGAGGGTTCCCATACCGAATCCGCCCACGATCAGGACAGCCCCTGCGATCTCCCCGGCATTGTCGGTTATTTTCCGGATGGTATTATCTGCTTCTTCCTCTTTCATCAGGTCGGCCCGGTAGACCTTCAGGTTGTCGCTTTCCATGAAATCTATATCTCCTTTGGGGGAAACGATCGCATGTACCTGATATTTTTCTTCGAGAAATTTAGAAACGACAGATCTTCCAAGACCTCCGTCAGCTCCTGTGATCACGATATGTTGCATGGGTATTGATTTTTGATCATCGCACGTGTGAAAGTTAGTAAATCCTGCCGGAACATGTTTTCCTGAAAATCAATAAATGGCAGTTTCTCATTCCGGTATTGCAGAGCGAAATGATAATTACAAGACGGATACCTATCTGAGGTGCACTGCAACAGGAAATTGCAGGAATTGCAATTCCGGCTGTCCGGGGTGCGGTTTTCCATTTTGCCGAGGGTCCTTCGCCATTTAACTTTGTCATGTGATTATCAGAACATTAGTGCTCTTCTGACCCTAAAAACGAAATACATGAACACAAAAAAAGTCATCTGCTCTATCCTGATCTCCTGCAGCATCTCTGCCTTCACGCAGGATATCAGGCAGACCATCAGGGGATCTGTCACGGACCTTGAATCCAGGGCCCCCTTATGTTATGCAACCGTTGCCGTGTATACGGACTCTGTTCTTGCCGGTGCTGCCATATCCGATTCATCGGGAAATTTCAGGATTGAGCATTTACCGGTTGGCAGGTATCATATCATTGCCTCGTTTATGGGCTACCGGCAGGTGGTGATTCATGATGTCATTATCAATTCGAGCAGGGAGGTGATCCTTCACATAGAGATGGAGGAATCACCTGTTGCGCTCAATGAGATTGATGTGATTGCCTCGGAAAAAAAAGGTACGGCCATGAACAAACTGGCCTTTGTGAGTTCAAGGACATTCTCGGTGGAGGAGTCGGAACGATATGCAGGAAGCCGGGGGGATCCTGCAAGGATGGCTTCAAATTTTGCCGGTGTACAGGGGAACAACGATTCGAACAATGACCTGGTGATCAGGGGTAATTCTCCCCTTGGTGTATTATGGAGACTGGAGGGTGTCAACATTCCGAATCCCAATCACTTCGGTGTGTCGGGCACCACGGGGGGACCGGTTACGATTCTGAACAACAGGGTATTGTCGGTTTCAGATTTTCTGATAGGGGCCTTTCCAGGAGAATATGGAAACAGCATCGCCGGGGTATTCGATCTGAAGATGAGGAATGGCAACAATGAAACCCATGAATTTTCAGGGCAGCTGGGTTTTCTGGGCACTGACCTGACCGCCGAAGGACCGATCTCAAAAAAAGGAAGATCTTCCTACCTGGTTGCGTATCGTTACTCCACCCTGGCTATTTTTCGTGCAATAGGAATACGCATCGGCACGGATGCGGTGCCCAATTACCAGGATGCTTCATTCAAACTGAACTTTCCGGTTGGGGAAAGAGGGAATATCTCACTTTTCGGGATCGGTGGGCTGAGCAGGATAGACATCCTCTCGAGTGAAATTCTGGATCCGAACGATGATAAGATCTATGGTGATGAAGGTATGAATGAGCATTTCAGGACCGGTATGGGAGTTCTGGGAACAAACTATACCCGGACCATGGGATCGAATTCACTCCTGAGGCTGACCCTGTCCACTTCCAAAGATCATCAGAGGAATCACCTTGACAAAGTATACCGGCATATTGAATATGATATGTTTGTGATCGATTCGATCAGGGAGCCCTTTAACGGATACAGATCGGATCAGGATAAATATTCCCTGTCTCTTTCATGGAACTGGAAGATCAGCGGGAAACACGCCTTAAAGTTGGGACTTACTGAGGATTTGTACGGCTTCGGTATGCATGATTCGGTATTCAATGAATCCCTTTATGTATACAGGACCAGGCTCGACCACGAGGGGAATGGGCTTTTATCACAGCCTTATATTCAGTGGAAGTATAAACCTTCGGGAAGGCTTTCAGGTACCGCCGGGATCCACGGACAGTTCCTAATGCTTGGCAACCATTTGAGTAAGTCGGTTGAGCCAAGAATGGGCTTGAGATACCAGATCAACGGGAAAAATTCCATCGGTTTTGGCATGGGTTTGCACAGCCAGATGCTGCCCACATACATCTATTTTGCTGAACTTGCAGGAGAGGACGGCTACCGGGTACGGCCAAACGCGGGACTGGACTTCCTGAGGAGCTACCACAACATGTTGTGCTGGGACTATATGCCGAATCCCGGCCTTCGGTTCAAGGTTGAGACCTACCACCAGGTACTTTACAATGTACCCGTCGAGGTTGTTCCTTCCTCCTATTCGGTCCTGGATGAAGGCCACGATCTGAGCAGGTTTTTTCCTGACAGCCTTGTAAACAGAGGAAAGGGCAACAATTATGGGATTGAACTCACCCTGGAAAGGTTCTTCAGTCGTTCCTACTTTTTTATGGTGACGGCATCACTTTTTGATGCCAGACGGACAGGGAGCGACGGGATTTGTTATGATGCGGTATACAACGGTCATACTATTTTGAATGTACTGGGCTCGAGGGAGTTTCACTGGGGAAACAAGCGCAGGTCCACGTTTACAATCGGGGGAAAGATCACCCTTGCAGGGAACAAGCGGTATACACCCCTCGATGTCGCAGTTTCTGATATCACTGGCGAGGCAGTGTATGTAGATGCCCTGAGGAACACGATGCAATTCCGCCCCTATTTCAGAGCTGATGTGAAATTGAATTACAGGCTGAACACCCGGAAGTTCACCCATGAAGCAGGCCTGGATGTAATCAATCTGACTGACAGGGAGAATATATTAAAACAAACCTATATCAGGGGGAACGAAAAGCCTGTCAGGGAAGTCTATCAGCTGGGTATTCTTCCGATTTTCTATTACAGGATCGAATTTTAAACGGAGCCACTATCCGGGTATGATTTTTGCGGGGAAAACTGGATAATCTGCAACCCCGCATGAGGCTCAATCTGTTTATTTTTCTGCTGCTGGCAGGATCATTCCTCCTGGTAAACGGACAGGTACTGACCGTCGAGGATCAGGACACAAAAGAAAAACTCGAATTTGTCACCCTGACCAGCGAAAGGCCCCGCGCAACGGCCATTACAAACAGGCAGGGACAGGCAAACCTTTCGGCATTCAGGGGATCCGCAGAGATCGAGTTCAGGGCGATGGGTTACAAATCCATGGTAATCAGCTACGAAGAAATCGTGGCGGACGCATTCAGGGTGCGGATGCAACCCGCGCGGATCAGCCTGGATGAAGTGGTGGTGTCGGCCACCCGCTGGAACCAGAAAACTTCGGAAATCCCTTCGAAGGTGATCACGGTCCCGCCCGCGGCTGTTGCCGTTCAGAATCCCCAGACAGCGGCCGATATGCTGGGGATCTCGGGAAAGGTGTTCATCCAGAAGAGCCAGCAGGGAGGGGGCAGTCCCATGATCAGGGGATTCGCCACCAACCGGTTACTTTACACGGTCGACGGGGTCCGGATGAACACGGCCATCTTCCGCAGCGGGAACATCCAGAACGTGATCTCCCTGGATCCGTTTGCCATGGAGCACACGGAAGTATTCTTCGGTCCCGGATCGGTGATTTACGGGAGCGATGCCATTGGCGGGGTGATGAGCTTCC
This sequence comes from Bacteroides sp., assembly GCA_011048475.1. Lineage (GTDB taxonomy): Bacteria > Bacteroidota > Bacteroidia > Bacteroidales. Next base: position 9,226 of record DSDZ01000041.1, read on the forward strand.
GGACACTGGAGCCCCAGTTCACCCTGGAGGAGAAACCCCTGGTCAAAGGGACTGCCGTGACCCGTTATGCTTCGGCCAACCAGGAAAAGACGGGTCATTTCGATGTGAATGTGGGTTGGAAGAAATGGGCGCTGGTGACCAGTATTTCCTCCAACGATTACGGGGATCTGCGGATGGGAAGCAACGGACCGGAGGAATATCTGCGACCTTTCTATGTGCAGCGGGTGGACAGTTCGGATGTGGTTGTGACCAGCGATGACCGGCGGGTACAACGGCCGTCGGGATATTCGCAGATCAATATGATGCAGAAGATCCGCTTCAGACCGGATGAAAGATGGGAATTCCAGTACGGATTCCATTATTCGGTCACCTCCGGCTATGACAGGTATGA
>DSDZ01000043.1 GCA_011048475.1 Bacteroides sp.
CCAGGAAATAAAACACGATCAAAAGGGCGATCCCCCCAACGACAATGACAAGGGTAGTGATGCCGACCGTCCGTCCGAATTTCGCACGTTGCCTGACAGCCTCGGCCCGCTGCTCCGCCAGTTCCTTCCTGGTCCTGGCGATTTCCGCCTTCTCCTCCTGGATCAGGTCATTCAGCGAATCCAGCTGTCCGCTCATGTTTGACAGCATTCCCAGATCATCGTCTCCGGTTTCCGTGACATCGCTCCCCTCTGTCTCCCCGCCGGTTTTCTCCTCCAGGAGCCTGATTTCTTCTTCGGCCAGATCGGCCTCCGCCTTTTCAATGGCCGCCTGTTGCTCCAGGATATCACTCATTTCCCTGTTCCTGATCAGCTCCATCCGGCGGTCCAGGGATGCGATCTGCTCCTCTGTACCCGCAAGATCCCGGGAGATCTGTTTCTGCTTCTGTACCAGTTTGCTGCGCTCCGAGGTTAGCTGTTCCAGCTCTTTTCCCAGTCGCTCCTTCTCAGAAGCAATGAAATTCTCGATGATGGCCTTTTTGTCATGTTCCAGTCTGATCTGCGCCCGCAGTTCATTCATCACCGAATCGGTCGCTGCAATCCATTCCGCGATCTCACCCAGCTCGGACTCCAGCTCCCGCCGGTTGTCCTTTTCAACTGAGATGATGCTGTCCATCGCGGCGATTCTTTCTCTGTAAGGTGTTAGCTCCTTCTCAGAGGCATTGATCCTTAGAAGGTTATCTCTCTCATCCACATACATTTGCCGTTCCATTTCATAGGCCTCAATTTTTTTATCCGCCACCTGCATCCTCCTTTTTAAAAGTTCAGCCCGCTTTTTTTCCTGTTGTTTCCGGTTTTCACGCTGCGTCATCCGCCTGTCAATTTCAGAAATCCCCGATTCAAGAGCTTTTTCCGTCCTGCCTTCCTGCATTGCGTAGAATTCAATGCTCTTCTCAATGGAATCCAGGGTGCTGTTCAGGCCGGAGAGCTCCCCTTTTACCAGCTGGATTGAATCCTCGTATGCTGTAATCCTCTTTTCCAATTCGGCCTTTTCCGATGCCACCGCAGATTGCTCTTTCTCCCTCAGTGAATCCGCCAGCGCTTTCTGGTTTGCCTCAAGACGCTCTATTGTCCGGTCCTTCTGTTCACGCTCCCGGACCAGGATTTGTTTTTCCTGGGAGAGCGAATCCCTGATCATCTGTAGTTCGTCCACCGACGCTGACTGGGACTCCTGCAACTGGGCCTGCCTTTCAAGCAGTTTGCCGATTTCCTGTTCTTCTGTTTTTTTTGTCTTGCAACCGGCAATGATCATCACCAGGATCATGCCGGTTATTGTCAGTTTTTTCATCATCTGTTGGTTTTCTCGAAAGTTATGGTTGTGCTGACTGGTTCAGTGAAAAAATCATTCCATGAAAAAGTTTCCGGGCTAAACTCCTGAAAATAAAACGATCCGGATTATATGCGTTTTCCTCTCCCATCATTGGGTGTGTATTTATTTACCCACCTTATCCACAGGAATCCACAATCCGCCAATGAGAGAGGAATAACGGGTCCGTCCCTGAAGCATCTGATACCGCCTGCCTCCGGGGAACCCGGCAGTCAGCATTCTTCAGGGCTACCACATAAAATAAAAGTGGTACAGCGATTGTGCACTGGCCTACAAGGTCTGCATTTGATTAAAAACAATGAACCGCTTACTCATCGTTTCAAATCGTTTGCCTGTATCGGTTGCCCAATCGAAGGACGGGATCAAAGTTACTCCATCGGTGGGGGGACTCGCCACAGGAATGAAATCCATCTACAAGAACATGGAAAGCACCTGGATCGGATGGCCGGGAATTGACAGGAGTACCCTGAGCGGGAAAGATGAAGCGCGGGTGACCGAACAGCTGGAAGAGGAACACTGCCGGGCCCTTTACATCGATAAGAAAGACATGGATGCGTACTACTACGGATTCAGCAATAAGACCATCTGGCCCCTTTTCCACTACTTCCCGCAGTATACGGTCTATGACCGGGATTACTGGGAGACCTACCGGAAGGTGAACAGGATGTTCGCCGATAAGATCATGGAAATGATCAAAAAAGACGACCATATCTGGATCCACGATTACCATCTGCTCCTGTTGCCCAATATGATCAAGGAAGCCCATCCGGAAACCACCATCGGTTTCTTCAATCACATTCCGTTCCCGTCATACGAGCTGTTCCGCCTGCTTCCCTGGAGGGAAGAGATCCTTGCGGGAATGCTCGGGGCGGATCTGATCGGGTTCCACTCCTACGATTACCAGAGGCATTTCAGCAGCTGCGTCAGGCGCCTTTTCGGATACGATTACGAGCTGAACCAGTTTAATCTCGGTCACCGCATCATCAGGGTTGACAGTTTTCCCATGGGCATTGATTACGAAAAATACAGCAGCGCGGCCGGGAAGATCAAAAAGCACGGGGGCCATAAGAAACCAAAATTGCAGGAGGACATCGAAAGGTTTCACCAGCTGATCTCCGGGCGGAAACTGATCCTTTCCATTGACCGGATGGATTATTCCAAGGGGATACCCAACCGTCTTCATGCTTTCAGGAGGTTTCTGGAGAAATACCCGGATTACCACGGCAAAGTCTCGCTGGTGATGCTGACTGTCCCCTCCCGCAGCAAAGTGGACCAGTACAGGCTGTTGAAGAGGGAGGTGGATGAGCTGGTGGGAAAGATCAACGGCACTTACGGGGATCTGAACTGGACACCTGTCTGGTACTTTTACCGGTCCATGTCTTTCGAAAATCTGATCCTGCTGTACCATTATGCAGACATCGGTCTGATCACCCCGCTCAGGGACGGGATGAATCTGGTGGCGAAGGAGTTTATCGCCACCAAGACAGCCGGAACCGGCGTACTCATTCTCAGTGAGATGGCCGGAAGCGCCAAGGAGATGTCCGAAGCGATCCTGATCAATCCCAACAACCGGGAGGAGATGGCCGAAGCCATCAGGGCAGCCATCGAAATGCCGGTCAAAGAACAGAAGGAACGCAATCAACAGATACAGAAACGACTTAAAAGATATACGGTGCAGAAGTGGGCCAGGGAATTCATGGATGGCATGCAGGAGGTCAATACCCTCCAGCAAAAATACAGTTCAAAGAAGATGAATGCCCAGGTAACCGGATCCATTCTGGACCGTTTCAGCCGGTCGGAGAAAAGGATCCTTTTCCTCGATTACAACGGTACGCTGGTGACCAGCAAAAAAGCCAGGGAATATGCCGAACCGGATCGTGAATTATATGAACTGCTGGACCGCCTGGTGGACAGGTCCATTGACATCGTGCTGATGAGCAGCAGGGATCAGCAGACAATGGAGAAATGGTTCGGGGACCGGGAAGTGATGCTGTTCGCGGAACACGGCATGTGGAAGAAAACGGGGGACGGAGGCTGGCAGCAGACCAGTAAGCCGCTGAGCAGCCTCTGGAAGGAGTCCATCCGGCCCGCCATGGAGACATATGTGGACCGGACTCCCGGCAGTTACCTGGAAGAGATGAACAATGTGCTTTCCTGGCACTATGAAAAAGCAGATCCCGACCATGGGATCATCAGGGCGAGGGATCTGAAAGATGAGCTCACGGCAAGGATCATAAATATGGAACTTCAGATCGTGGAAGGAAGGGACGTGATCGAGATCAAACCTTCGGGAATGAACAAGGGGATTGCTGCACTGGATGCGATCGCAGGCAGGAACTACGATTTCATCATGGCAGTTGGTGACGACTGGACAGATGAAACCATGTTCGAACTGCTGCCGGTGGATGCCATCACCCTGAGGGTGGGGATGAAGAAAACCCAGGCAAAATATAACTGCGAATCATACAGGGATGTCAGGAAACTTCTGAAACGGATGAGCGAAGATCCGCTTACAAGGAATGACAAATAAACTGAAGCGTTATGGAAAAAAAGATGATTAACAAGAAAGTTGTTGTACAGGCAATTATTGACAAAATCGAAAATGAACACGAGGATTTTGAAATCAAAACGGGCATCGTTGAAGGATACGGCAAGCCGGAAAAGATCATCAGGAAAGGCAACCAGGACAAAGGCTATGTGCCCGATGTGGTCCTGGAGAGCGACCGGATCACCGAATTGTACGAAGTGGAGCTGGATGATGACTTCGAGCTGGAAAAGTGGAAGTTATTTTCATTGTACACATCCAAACTGAAGGGAAACTTCAACATCGTTACTCCTGAGGAATTCCTTCCACAGGTGAGAAGTGTGCTGAACAGTGAAAACATCAATGCCCGGATCATTTATTTCGCATGATCCGGCTCTGAAAGCCCGCCTGATCCCTTTTCCAGCTGATGATGGTTTCAGGCGGGGCATCTCATGATTATCTGTCGTCGTAGTCGTCGTCGTAATCCCCGTCATCGAACTCCTCGTCCTCGAACTCCTCATCGTCGAAATCCTCATCGTCGAAATCCTCATCATCCCCCCAATCCTCTTCGTCTTGCGGGTCATCATCCTCCCCGTCCACTTCGGTATACTTGATTGCTTCTACGGGACAGGCTTCGGCAGCCTCGATGATTTCATCCTCAAACGCATTGAAGTCGGCTCCTGCGATGACCTCTGCCTTGTCATCGGGAAGTTCAAAAACTTCGGGACATGTATCCACACAGAGATTACATGCGGTGCAGTCATCTGTAATCCATACTTTTACGATAGCCATGATTTAATTTTTAGATCATGCAATATAGAAATGAAATTCAAATTTGGCGGAATTCATCGAAATTTTTTTTACCCGGTTCAGCGATATTTTTTCATTTTCTCATTCCGCAGTCTTTCCCGCAGATCAAGCAGCTTCCCGCTGATCCCGACTTTATAAATGTGTGGATTCATGAACCGTTTGTGTTCCACTGGCAGATCTCCTAGACCGGACCTCACCCGGCGGGCAATGTGTGCCACCTCGCTTCTTTTCAACAGGAGATTCCCGTGGTCCATTACCTTATTGCTCAATTTTTCCTTCCTGTATCCCGAGATATCCAGTTTTTTCCCCGCTTCGAAGGGATGGCAGATGAAGTCAAACTCCGGTTCATCCTCCAGCGCAATACCGTCTGCTACGAAATTTCCACTTTCATCCCTGAACCGGTAAATTGATTTTCTCCCCGGAAGATTGGATTTTTTCATATGGTCGGAAACCTTCAACGTTGGCGTCCCGTCCACCATGCTGATCTTATAGACCCCATCCAGCGCTCCCGCACCCTTCCCGGTGGCAAGCGCTGTTCCCACCCCGAAAACATCCACCGGGGCGCCCTGCTCATTCAGACTTTTGATCACGTATTCGTCAAGCTGATTGGAGACAATGATCTGCACATCATTCAGTCCCGCCTCATCCAGCATCCTCCTGGATTCCTTGCTCAGGTAAGCCAGATCGCCGCTGTCCAGACGGATCCCCGTCAGCTGGTTTCCCCGTTCTTTCATCTCCAGCCCCACCCTGATCGCATTGGGAATCCCGCTTTTCAGCGTGTTGTAGGTGTCCACCAACAGGATGCATCGGTCCGGAAACATCTCGGCATAACTCCTGAAAGCTGTCAGCTCATCGTCGAAGGACTGGATCCAGGAGTGGGCCATGGTGCCCGATGATTCAAGCCCGTAATAACAGGCGCTATACACGTTGGACGTCTGGTCGAATCCCCCGAGTATTGCGGCCCTGCTTGCCTGGATCCCCCCGAGACCCTGGGCCCGCCTGAGTCCGAAATCCACCAAAAGACGCTCCCCCGCGGCCAGTCTGATCCGGGCCGCCTTGGTGGCAATGAGCGAATTAAAATTGAGGATGTTCAACAACAGGGTCTCTACCAGCTGGGTTTCGATGATATTTCCTTCCACCCTGACACATGGCTCCTCCGGGAAGACGACCTCCCCCTCCTCCACCGAATGCACATCCCCGCTGAACCGGAAAGACTCCAGGTATGAAATAAAATCCCGGTCGAATCCCAGATGGGCCAGGTAATTGCAGGCAGTTTCCCCAAAACGGAATTCCTGCAGCGTTGCCAACAGCTCTTCCAGTCCGGCGAAAATCACAAAGCCTCCCTCAAAGGGAATTTTCCTGAAGTAATAATCGAAGACCGCCGGGGTGTCCTTCCTCCCGCCCAGGAAGTAGCCCTGGGCCATCGTGAGCTCATAATGATCGATATAGAGTCCCGAATCCCGGCCCAGGATCCGGGGCAGCGGCAGTTCATTCATTATGGATCAGCTTTTTGATGCGTTCGATCTGTTTCTGCTTGTTCACTTCACGGAGACTGCGTGCCGTCTTTGTAAAATAGGAGTGGCCGGAGATGAATTTCAGCTGCAGTTTGTTCCAGTCGTTCAATGATCCGATCTTATCCTGTTCCTTCAGTTCCCTGTAGAGGGTGTTGGACACCGGGATCATGTCGCTTCTTCCCAGGTAATCCAGGTCAGCGTCGCAGATGATTTTCTGGTAAATATCCTCGGGACGGGGCGGAAGTTTTGTGGCCATGATGATGGAGCAGATCTTTTCGATCTGTTCCCCGGTGTATCCATAGTCGGGAAGAAATTTCCTGGCCAGTACTGTTCCGTGAAATTCATGTTCGTCATAATCCACGGTGTGCCCCGCATCGTGGAATAGCGCGGCGGTCTTCAGCAGAAGGATCCCCTCATCATCCAGCCCTTCGGCCCATCCGATCAGCTCCACTTCGGTCACCACGTCCACGGTATGCTTCACATTGTGGTAGTACAGATACCCCGGAAGCTCTTTTTCCAGTTTATCCAGGATCACTTCCTGGATATCGGTGAACTGGATCAGTTTGAATCTGGTGTCAAACAATTTGTTGGGAACGATCCCCTGACCTCCCCTCGAGAACTCGGGCCTGATCCCGTTCACCACGAACATTTCCAGATCCCCCTTGTATTTCACGGGCATCTTCCCGTAATATTCACAGAGAAAGAACTCCTTGATCAATTCATAGGTCATGACCGAGATCAGGATCTTTCCCCTTTCCCCGATCCCCTGCATCCTGTGGGCGATGTTCACCGTATCACCCTTGATGTCATAGGTAACCTTTTTTTTTCCCGACACATTGGCGGTCACTGGCCCCGTGTGGATGCCCGTATTCATGTGCCAGTATCTTTTTCCCCTTTTGCCCTGCAGCCTGTCCAGGTAGCCGTTCATCTCAAGGGCTGCCATCACCACATCAATGGGGTTGGTGATATTTTTTACGGGAATCCCTCCCGCCGCCATGTAAGTATCACCGATCGTTTTGATCTTATGGATCTTGTACTTCTTAAGGATCCTGTCAAACTCGATGAGCACCTCATCGAGCTGGTCCATGATCGCGTCGGATTCGTCCTCATCGGTCAGTTGCTTGAACCCCCCGATATAGGCAAACAGAACGGTGGCCATCCTGTACTTCTTCACCCGCTCCTCCGGCTCACCGGGGAGCGCTTCCTTCCTCTCCACCTTTGTCTCGCTGAGGTGCAGTTTCAGCTGTTCGTTCTGCTCCGTGAGGTGAATCACTGCCCTGTGCAACTCCTCATTCTTCTCAATCAGATCCTGGTTCTGCCTCACCAGTTTCTGGATCCTCTTCAGCAGCTCGTCATGGTTCTGTCCCATTCTTCAAATATCATTCTTTATTTGCCGATGTAAACTAAAAATATATTCTTTTTCGGAGAACTTCAATTTTTTTTAGTTGGTTATCTTTGTTCCAGAATGAACCCACCCGTGATGAAATATTTATTTTTGCTTGCACTCTGTCTCGCCTTTTCCGCATCAAATATCTTTGCTCAGGAGAACGGCAACCGGTTCACTGTGGTATTTCACAATGTTGAAAACCTGTTCGATACCGAGGATGCACCGCTGTTTGAAGACGAAGCATTTACGCCGGACGGGGCCCTGCGGTGGACCCAGGACCGGTACGAAAAAAAAATTACCGACCTGGCCAGGGTGATTCTCTCCGTTCCTGAAAAAGAGCTGCCCGCCATCATCGGTCTTGCCGAGGTGGAAAACAGAAAAGTTCTTCAGGATCTTGTCGCAGCCAGGGGGATCAGAAGGGCGGGATATGAGATCGTCCACGAGGAGGGGCAAGACCCCCGGGGGATCGAATGCGCCCTGCTTTACCGGGCGGACCTTTTCAGGTACATTTCCCATGAGCTCATTCCCATTGAAGATCCGGTGGACCCGCAGTACAGGTACCGGGGCATCCTGCATGTGCACGGGAAGGCACCCGACGGTTCCAGCCTCCATCTTTTCGTCAATCACTGGAAATCGAGGAGCGAGGGCGTGGCCGAGACCGAACGGCAGCGAATGTTCTCGGCCATTGCGCTCAGGCGGGCGCTGGATTTGCTCCTTGCCGGGGAATCGGACTTCGAAGTGATCATCATGGGGGATTTCAATGACGAACCGACCAACCGGAGCATCACCAACGGGCTTGCCGCCTCAAATAAAAGAAAGAACATCTACCTGGGGGACCATTACAACCTCTACCACGACCTTCATAACATTCAAAACGAGGGGTCCTATGTTTACCAGGGCAGGTGGAACATGCTGGACCAGGTCATCGTATCCTACAACCTGCTGAACGGGGAACGGGGACTGACCACCGGATTTGACGGGGGGAAGATCCTGAAGGAGGAATGGATGATGACCGGGGATGGTAAAAACGGCACGCTGATCCCTGCAGCTACTTACAGGGGAAAGGAATACCTTGGAGGTCCCAGCGACCACCTGCCGCTTTATGTGGTATTTACCTGGTAACATGGAATTCAAACTCATATCGGATTACCACCCCACGGGTGACCAGCCCGAGGCAATCCAGCAGCTCGTTGAGGGATTCAGGGCGGGGGACCGGTTCCAGACACTCCTGGGGGTCACCGGATCGGGGAAAACCTTTACGGTTGCCAATGTGATCCGGGAAATCAACCTCCCGGTGCTCGTACTCAGCCACAACAAAACCCTGGCAGCACAGCTGTACAGCGAGTTCAGGCAATTCTTCCCGGAGAATGCGGTAGAGTACTTTGTGAGCTACTATGATTATTACCAGCCAGAGGCTTACCTCCCCGTCACGGACACCTATATCGAAAAGGACCTCTCCATCAATGATGAGATCGAGAAGCTGAGGCTGAGCACCACCTCCTCCCTCCTCTCGGGCAGGAGGGATGTGATCGTTGTATCGTCCGTATCCTGTCTTTACGGGATCGGGAATCCGGATGATTTCCACAATTCCACGGTCCGGATCAAAAAGGGGGATACCCTCAGCAGAAATGTGTTCCTGCGAAAGCTGGTGGACAGCCTGTATTCCAGGAACGAGATTGATTTCAAACCGGGTACCTTCCGGGTGCGGGGAGATACAATCGATATCCACCTGGCATACGCCGACCTGGGTTACCGGGTGGAGTTTTGGGGGGACGAAATCGAAACCCTGCGGACGATCCATCCCGTATCGGGAAATACCATTGAGGAGATGAATGAGATGGTGATCTTCCCGGCGAACATATTCATCACCTCCAAAAAAAGGATCAAACAGGCCATCGAAGAGATCCAGGACGACCTGGTTAAACAGATCGATTTCTTCCGCTCGCAGCAGAAACTGATCGAAGCGCAGCGGATCGAGGAACGGGTCAACTACGA
>DSDZ01000268.1 GCA_011048475.1 Bacteroides sp.
CCTTGGCAAGGTCGTGCTCTACCAACTGAGCTATTCCCGCAATCGGAATGCAAATATAAGGCTGAAATTCGAAATCTGCAACTTCCCTGCTACAGCCCCGACAGCTTCTTGATCTCGTTGAGTTTGTTCAGCGCTTCCACCGGGGTGAGGTTGTTGATATCCAGCCCGGCGATCTGGTCCCGGATCTGCTTGAGCACGGGGTCGTCCAGCTGGAAAAAGCTCAATTGCAGCCCTTCCCGCTGCCCGGCCAGCTCCTGCACCGGTTTTCCCAGTCGTTTGTCGCCTCCCGTATTCTCCAGTTCCTTCAGGATTTCCCCTGCCCGTTTCACCACGCTCTTCGGCATGCCTGCCATTTGCGCCACGTGGATTCCGAAGCTGTGCTCGCTGCCCCCGGGAACCACTTTCCTGAGAAAGATGACCTGGTCGTTCATTTCCCTGATGGAAACATTGTAGTTCCTGACCCGGGGAAAGAATTTTTCCATCTCGTTCAGTTCGTGGTAATGGGTGGCAAAAAGGGTCTTGGCCCGTTCTCCCGGGCGTTCATGCATGTACTCCACCATGGCCCATGCGATGGAAATCCCGTCGTAGGTGCTGGTCCCCCGCCCGATCTCATCCAGGATAACCAGGCTTCGCTCCGACAGGTTGTTCAGGATGCTCGCCGCCTCCAGCATTTCCATCATGAATGTGGATTCTCCCAGGGAGATGTTGTCCGATGCCCCCACCCGGGTAAAGATCTTGTCCACCCATCCGATCCTGGCCTCTTCCGCTGGTACAAAACTGCCCATCTGCGCCATCAGGGTGATGAGTGCTGTCTGCCTCAGAAATGCCGATTTCCCGGACATATTGGGACCGGTCAGGATGATGATCTGCTGGTCTTCGTTATCCAGTTTCAGATCGTTGGCAATATATTCCTCGTCAACGGGCAGCTGCCTCTCGATGACCGGGTGGCGCCCCCCTTTGATCTCAATGGTGGTGGAATCATTGACCTCCGGGCGGCAGTAATGGTGCTCCGCTGCAATACGGGCAAAAGCATACAAACAATCCAGCCTGGCCACCAGGGATGCGTTCTGCTGGATGGTTTCCACAGCGGGTGCAATGCTGTCAACAAGTTCCTGGAAAAGCCTGGCTTCCATTGCAAGGCTTTTTTCCTCCGCACCCAGGATCTTCTCCTCGTAGGATTTGAGTTCTTCGGTGATATACCGCTCGGCACTCACCAGGGTCTGTTTCCGGATCCACGCTTCAGGCACTTTGTCGCGGTGCGTGTTCCTGACCTCGATATAGTACCCGAACACGTTGTTGAAACCCACCTTCAGGCTCGTGATCCCGGTGCGCTCGATCTCCCGCTGCTGCAGCTCCAGCAGGTAATCCTTTCCGGAATGCATGATCTCTCTCAATTCGTCCAGTTCTTCCGAAACACCGGAAGCGATCACACCCCCCCTGTTCAGCATCACGGGTGCATCCTCATCCACCTGAATTTCGATCCGCTTTATTACCGTTTCGCACGGATCAAGTTGTTCCGCAAGCTTTTCCAATGCTTCCACACCCGTTTCACCACAGCGCTGCTTCAGGGGGGCGATGCTGGCCAGGGCCCTTTTCAGCTGAAGCAATTCGCGGGGGTTGACCCTTCCCACCGCCACCTTGGAAATGATCCTTTCCAGGTCCCCGATCTGTTTGATCTGTTCCCCGATGAAATCCCCGAATTCTTCATTTTCCCGGATATATTCCACCATGTTCTGCCGCTCCCTGATCAGCAGGACATCTTTCAACGGGAGCGCCATCCACCTTTTCAGAAGCCGGGAACCCATGGGAGTTACTGTCCGGTCCATCACCTCCAGCAACGTTCTGGCTCCCTCATAAATGGGGCGGAAGATCTCCAGGTTCCGGATGGTAAACCGGTCCAGCCAGACATAATGGTCCCGCTCGATCCGGGAGAGGCCGGAAATATGGCCTGTATGGGTATGCTGGGTCAGTTCCAGGTACTGCAGGATGGCTCCGCTGGCCACAATGCAGTGCTCCATTTCGTGGATCCCGAATCCTTTCAGGGTCTTTGTCCCGAACTGTGCCTGCAGCTTCTCCCTGGCATGATCGGGGTGATAGACCCATTCATCCAGCGGATACAGGTAATAATTGCCTCCGAATGCTTCCAGGAAAGCATCTTTTTTGCTTTTCTGGACCAGTACTTCTTTTGGTCCGAAGCTGCTCAGCAGTTTGTCAATGAAGGACAGATCGCCCTGGGAGGTAAGGAACTCCCCCGTGGAAATGTCCAGAAATGAGATCCCGTGCACCTGGCTGCCCAGGTACACGCTGGCCAGGAAGTTATTCTCCCGGTGCTCCAGCACATGGTCGTTGAGGGTCACCCCCGGGGTCACCAGTTCCGTGATCCCGCGTTTGACGATCTTTTTTGCCAGTTTGGGGTCTTCCAGCTGCTCGCAGATGGCCACCCGCTGTCCCGCCCTCACCAGCCTGGGCAGGTAGGTGTCCAGCGCATGATGGGGAAATCCCGCCAGCTCCACGAATGATGCCGCCCCGTTGGCCCGCTTTGTGAGGGTGATCCCCAGAATCTCCGCCGCACGGATGGCATCCTCCCCGAAGGTCTCATAAAAATCACCCACCCTGAAGAGGAGGACCGCATCGGGATGCTTCGCCTTGATGTTGTAATACTGCTTCATCAGGGGCGTTTCCACGATATTTTGGCCAGCTTTCAAAGGCAATTGATTGGATTTCAAAATTAAAGGTTATGGGTGTAAATTTGAAGTGGTGTTGATAATTATATGCCTGTTCTTTCCATCTTTTTTACCTTTATGGACCGGATGAAGTCTAAAAGATACATCCTTACCTATCTGATCTTTGCGGGTTTCTTCCTGGGGATCCTTGCCGGATGGCTTGGGGGTGAATCCATCCTGCCGGTGGCAGAACCCCTGAAGGAGCTGTTCCTTCGCCTGCTGCGAATGGCCATTCTGCCCCTGATCATCACCTCCATTATCAGCGCGGTCATCCAGGTGGGAAGCGGGAGGGGCCTGGGGCGGATCACCCTGCGCACGATCACCTATTATTTATCCACAAGCCTGCTGGCCATCCTCACTGGCCAGACCCTTGTGAACATCTTTAAACCGGGTGAGGGTGCGAACATCGGGCTCGAGCGCAGTCCGGATGCGATCGGGGTGGTGGACCAGGGCTTCGGGGAGCTGCTCCTGCACATCATCCCTGAAAATCCATTTGAGGCCATGGCCAACGGGGATGTGCTGCCGGTGATCTTCTTCTCCCTGCTTTTCGGCTTTTTTGTCACCCAGCTGAAAGAAAAACAGCGGATGCTGATGGGCGATCTGTTCAGGGCCGCCTTCGAAGCAATGATGAAGCTGGTCTCGTTCGTGATCTGGACCGCTCCCCTCGGAGTCTTCGGGATCATTGCCGAAATTGTGGCCAGAACCGGATTCGATGCATTTGCCTCCCTGGGAAAATATTTCCTGGTGGTGCTTTTCGGACTCTTCATCCATTTCTTCATCACCCTTCCCCTGCTTCTGAAATACATCGGGAAGCTGGGTCCTGCAACCCATTACCGGGGAATGCTTCCCGCACTGATGACCGCCTTTTCCACCTGTTCCACCATTGTCACCCTGCCCCTGACCATGAAGGCGGTTACCGAAACCTCGGGTGCTTCAAAAAAGGCGGCCGGTTTCGTGCTTCCCATCGGCGCCACGATCAACATGGACGGAACCGCTTTGTATGAATGCGTGGCCACCATTTTTATCGCACAGGTTTACGGATTCGATTTGACGCTGGGGCAGCAGGGGATCATAGTCATCACCGCTGTGCTGGCCTCCATCGGGGCGGCCAGCGTGCCCATGAGCGGGTTGGTGATGATGTCCATCATCCTGAAGGCGGTGGGTCTCCCGCTGGAAGGGGTGGCCATCATCCTGGCAGTGGACCGGATCCTGGATATGTTCCGCACCACGGTGAATGTTTTCAGCGACAGCGTGGGAGCGGTGATCATCAGCCGCCTGGAGGGCGACCCCCCGGAGGAAGAGATTCCCGATAAAACCGGTTGAGTACATTCTTGTGTCAACTTTTTCTCATCCCGCTGGTTATTTGTATACATGGAACTGGGCATAAAAAATAATGTGATCATGGTGGCCGCATCGAGCAGGGGCCTCGGTTTCGCCATTGCCCGTGAAGCAGCCCTGGAAGGAGCCGTCGTTTCCATCGGCAGCCGCAGCCACAGAAACATCAGGGAAGCCGCTGACAGGATTCGGGAGGAGGTACCCGGGGCCACTGTTTTTCCATACCCGCTGGACGTGGCTGATGCCGACTCCATCGAGCAGTGGGTGAAAAACACGCTGAAAGATGCGGGGACCATCGACGGGCTGGTGGTCAACGGCGGAGGTCCTCCCCCCGGGACTTTTGATCAGATCGATGACAGCGGCTGGCTGCTGGGATTTGAAAACACCCTGATGAGCGCCGTAAGGCTGATCCGCGAAGTGCTCCCCGAGATGCGAAGGAAAAAGTCCGGATCCATTTTAACCATTACTTCAAGTTCTGTAAAAGAACCCATTGATAATCTGCTTCTATCCAATGTTTTTCGATCGGGCGTGACCAGTCTTGTGAAGAGCCTTTCCTTTCAGGTGGCCGGTGCCGGGATCCGGATCAACAACCTGATTCCCGGGTCCTTTGACACGGACAGGCTGAGGCAGCTGGACCTGCATCACTCGGGGGAATGGAGGATCGGCCTTGAAAATGTCCAGAAGATCAACTTCGGTAAAATCCCCATGGGCAGGTACGGGGATCCCGCAGAATTCGGCAAGGCGGCGGTATTTCTGCTTTCCGAGGCAGCGTCCTATGTCACCGGCGAGTCATTCGTCATCGACGGCGGCAGGATGCGCTCCCCATGGTAATCCTCCGACCCGCATCTATTCGTGCGGATACCACACAGCTTTAATTATAGTGATATCTTTGTGGGAGGTTAAAAATATCGGCTGAACCACAAATCCGGATGTGTCTGAGAAAAAAAATGCTGGGGAAAAACATTGAAGAACTGACGGCAATCGCCGGGGAGCTGGGACTTCCGCCTTTTACGGGCAGACAGCTTTCGGAATGGCTGTACAAAAAGGATGTGACCCTGTTCGGAGAGATGACCAACCTTTCCCTGAAGGCCAGATCAATACTTGAATCCCAATGGGATACAGGGCTGCAGGAGCCTGTGCATGCGGATGAATCTGCCGACGGTACGAAAAAGTACCTGTTCCCCGCGGGAGAGGGTCATTTCGTGGAAACAGCCTACATTCCTGAAAAAAACAGAAACACCATCTGCATTTCGTCGCAGGTGGGATGCAAATGGGGATGCCTGTTTTGCATGACCGGGAAACAGGGATTCCAGGGGAACCTGACGGCCGGTGAGATCCTGAACCAGCTGAGAAGCCTTCCTGAAAAAAACCAGGTGACCAACGTGGTGTACATGGGAATGGGAGAACCCATGGATAACCTGGATGAGGTGCTGCGCAGCCTGGAGATCCTGACTGCGGAATGGGGTTTTGCCATGAGTCCCAGGCGCATCACGGTCTCCACTATCGGGGTCATTCCGGCCATGCGGGAGTTCCTGACGAAGAGCCAGGCCCACCTGGCGGTAAGCCTGCATTCGCCCTTCGAAGAGGAGCGCAGGAAACTGATGCCGGTTGAACAGGTGCATCCCATTGCGGAGGTATTGAAAGAGATCCGTTCCTGGGATTTCGGGAGACAGCGCAGGGTCTCCTTCGAATACATCCTTTTTAAAGGATTGAACGATTCTGCAGGACACGTGAACGAGCTCTCCAGGATCCTCCATGGGATCCGCTGCCGCATCAACCTGATCCGGTTCCATCCCTTCCCGGGCACCTCCCTGGAATCGCCCGATGAACCCACCATTCAGTTTTTCGGGGACCGCCTGAATTCCAAAGGCATCACTACCACCATCAGGGCCAGCCGAGGGGAGGATATCCGGGCTGCCTGCGGTCTGCTCTCCACAAAAGAACAGTCCCGCCTGCGCTGATCAGGTCCCTCGTTTTTCCATAAAACCAGAAAAGGTGGTCCGCTGGCTGCAGGATCTGTTGATGTTTTTTTTCCCGGTCCACTGCCTGGTCTGCGGAAAATCCCTGAACACTCCCGACGGGGTGCTCTGCCTGGGCTGTGAGTACCGGATGCCCAGGACCGGTTTCAGGGATGATCCGGAGAATCCGGTGAGCATGATCTTCTGGGGCAGGGTACCGGTGGAATGCGCCACATCGTTGTTCCGCTTTGAAAAAGGATCCGCTTACCAGGTGCTCCTGCATGAACTCAAATACAGAGGGAACCGGAAGACCGGAGTGTACCTGGGCCGCTTGCTGGGACATGAACTGAAAGATACTTCCTTCGCCGGATGCGAGCTGATCGTCCCGGTTCCCCTGCACCGGAAAAAGTACAGGGAGAGGGGATACAACCAGAGCGAACTGATCGGACGCGGATTGTCGGAGATCCTGGATATACCCCTGGCAACCAGCGTGCTGGTGCGTCACAGGCAGCATGATTCACAAACAACCATGGGCCGGCTGGATCGTTTTGAGAATGTATCCGGGAATTTCGGAATTTCCTCCCGTTCGCCGGATATTTCAGGCATGCGGATCCTGCTTGTGGACGATGTGGTCACTACCGGGGCCACCCTGGAAACATGCTGCCGGGTGCTGCTCGATCAGTTCCATTGCAGGATCTTTGTCGCAACGGTTTCCTGCGCCTGAACCATCTGTTTGGGAGGAGGATCCGGCCGGATCAGGGGTGCAGGATCCTGTAGGCCAGCGTCAGGCTGATGACATTGTGAAAATATCCCCGGTACCTGGGGTGGTTCCACTCCTGCGGATCCCGGAACGGGAAGGCCGAATAGGTGTACCGGATCCCCAGTCCCAGGGAAGGATTGAACCAGTAGCCGGCGCCTGCGAAAACACTTAATCCGAACCTTCTGTTATCGGGGTAGGTGGACGGATCAATCATCCCGTCCTGGTCCCGGAACCTGGTGGTGATCAGCACCTCCGGGGAGAAACCAGCCTCCACCTGGATCTTGTCGTTGTAAATATAATGGGCCGACAGCGGCAGTTCGATGTAATAGTAGGTCCCGCTGTACAGGGTGGGGTCATTGTCCGAGGGCGGCTTATAGACCCCCCTGTTGACATATTTGATTTCCATCTGCCAGAAGATCTGGGATCTGATCTCCCGGTTCACAAATGCTCCTGCGGTGATGCCCAGCTTGTTGAATCCGCTGTAAGAATCCCCGTCCACCTGTGCGGCAGTGACCCCCCCGAACAATCCCGCATTGAATTTCTGGGCAGTCAGCGGAACAGCACTTACCAGCAAACACAACCCGATGATCAGGATGATCCGGTTCATTGTTCCAGTTTTTGAAGTTCGTTGATCAGATCCGCAATCCCTTCCCCCGCCTTCTTCCGGATCACATGCAGCCGGGGGTATCCGGGGATGAACACTTCATTGGGATCGATGACATAGATGGGGATCCCGGCAGGAGCATAATCGATGAGTCCTGCCGCAGGATAAACGTTCATGGAGGTCCCTATGATCACCAGTATGTCGGCGCGGGACACGATCCCGGCGGCCTCCTCGAAGGCGGTCACAGGCTCCCCGAACCATACTACGTGGGGACGAAGCTGGGATCCCTTTTCACAGAGTTCTCCCTCGTTCAGTTCCCAGCCCTCGATGTCATAGATCAGGTCCGGGTCCACCATGCTTCTGGATTTGCGGAGTTCCCCGTGCAGGTGAAGCACACTCGTGGATCCTGCCCTTTCGTGCAGGTCATCGATGTTCTGCGTGATGATCCGCACCTCAAAGTCCTTTTCCAGTTCCGCCAGTCCCAGATGGCCGCGGTTGGGACTGGACTCCAGCAGTTGTTTTCTTCGCTCGTTGTAGAATTTGAGCACCAGTGCGCGGTCCTTTGCCCAGCCGGCCGGACTGGCCACTTCGTACACATCGTACTCCTCCCACAGTCCTCCCATGTCGCGAAAAGTCCGGAGCCCGCTTTCCGCGCTCATCCCTGCCCCGCTCAATACAACCAGTTTTTTCATATTTTCCGGTTCGGGACAGACCCGGGAAGTCCGTCCGTGTTTTCCCTGCAAAGATATATGTTTTGCCAATTAGATTCTTTATTTTTAAATGGCGCGCCTGCGCGGCGGGAACTGAACAGATACAAGTTGCAGATGATTGACCAGCAGACCATCAGGCAGATTTTTGAAACGGCGGATATCGTTGAGGTCATCTCTGATTTCGTGACCCTGAAAAAAAGCGGTGCCAATTACAAAGGATTGAGTCCGTTTACAAACGAAAAAACCCCCTCTTTCATGGTCTCCCCCTCCAAGGGGATCTTTAAGGATTTCAGTTCGGGAAAAGGAGGGAATGTGGTGGGCTTTCTGATGGAGCACGAAAAATTGTCCTATCCGGAAGCCCTCCGTTACCTGGCACGGAAGTACAACATCCCGGTGGAAGAGAAGGAACCTACCGCGGAGGAGATCCAGCAGAAGAATGAGCGGGAAAGCATGATGGCGGTCACCTCTTTCGCCCAGGGTTATTTTTCCGGTCAGCTGAACACCTCCGAGGGAAAGGCCATTGCCCTGAGTTATCTCAGGAAACGGGGATTCAGGGATGATACCATCCAGAAGTTCCAGCTGGGGTACAGTCCCGAAGAGCGCACCGCCTTTTCCCGTGAAGCGAGAAAGAACGGTTACAGGGATGTTTTCCTGGTCAAAACCGGACTTTGCGTGCAGCGTGATGATCACCTGTTCGACCGGTTCGCCGGACGGGTCATGTTCCCCATCCATTCCCTCTCGGGAAATGTGATCGGCTTCGGCGGCCGGACCCTGAAATCCGATAAGCAGATCGCCAAATATGTGAATTCACCCGAATCGGAGATCTACCACAAGAGCCGGGTCCTTTACGGCCTTTTCCAGGCAAGGAAGTCCATTGTGTCGGAGGACCGCTGTTTCCTGGTGGAAGGCTATACGGATGTGATCGCCATGCACCAGGCGGGGATCACCAATGTGGTGGCTTCCTCGGGGACGGCCCTGACCAAAGACCAGATCCGCCTGATCAAGCGTTTCAGCAACCAGATCACCATCATCTACGACGGGGATGAAGCGGGGATACAGGCCTCCTTCAGAGGGATCGACCTGATATTGGAGGAGGGAATGAACGTGAAGGTGGTGATGCTTCCGGCGGGAGAGGATCCTGATTCTTTTGCGCAACAGCATAATTCTTCCCGTTTTCTGGAATTTATCCGCAGCAACGAAAAGGATTTTATTTCTTTCAAGACGGAGGTGCTGCTGTCAGAAGCAAAGAACGATCCCATCAGGCGTGCCCAGCTGATCAATGAGATCGTCCGGACGGTGGCGGTCATTCCCGACGGCATCATGCGCAGTGTATTCCTGAAGGATACCAGCCTTCAGCTCGGTGTGGAGGAGCAGGTGCTCTACAGCGAGGTGAACAGGGTCCGTCGCCGGAAACTGGAGGAGAAATGGAAGCAGGAACAACGGAAAGAGCAGGTTCAGCTGGAGCCGGACCGGTCCG
>DSDZ01000176.1 GCA_011048475.1 Bacteroides sp.
GGTTTCTTCATTGGCAGGGTAACCATTGATGAAATTTTCCATGTGAAGCATCCCGCCCAGTCCGAAACCACGCAGATAAACCGTATCGCCCTTCTGGTTGACGATCTGATCACCCGAGACCTGAAGCCAGTTTTCATCTGTGGAATGCTTTCCAGTCTGACTTTTCTCGGAACAGGCAGACAACAAAAAGATGATATTGAAGAGCAATAGCAGCAGAAAATTTATTCGTCTCGTCATTGGGTCTGAAAATTAAGTGTAAAGATAACATCTGTTTGGTTTCAGTTAGCTTACAGCTCTTTTGCCAGCTGCGGGTCAGGGTTCATTCAGAAATAATAGTCATTTCTGATCATGATCTTTTCCAGGGCGATATGCAGATCCTGTATCAGAGAATCTGCTTCTTCTGTAAATGTCCCGTTGTTTATGAAACAGGGGGAAGTAATAATAAAATAATCTTCCGTTTCTCCGTAATAGGTTGGGATACACCAGGAATACAGTTGCTGAGATTTAATAAAGTCAATTAATTCATCTTTCTGATCGATCGGATATAAATCCAGGACCAATGATGGATTCAATGCGGTATTTTCATATCTTATAAATTCCCTGCTTCTATTGATATATTTAATGATTGCTACCGGATCTTCAGTACCCTGAGGAATATCCTCCGGGTTAAAATCATTTCTTATCAGGTCACATTCCCATTCATCCGGGGCGATTGAACAAAATTCTTCCAGGCTTGAATTTTTTTCCTCCTGATCACAGGAGAATGAGATCAATAATGTGGTCACAATTATCGGGAAAATCACTGTTCTCATGTTTCTATAATTGGCATTTATCATATATTACAGATGCATATCCTGTTGTCCGCGTTGCGTTGGGCCCTGTACATGGTTTATTTTTTCTGAAATCCGTATTACAAAAGCCAGCAATAAATACAGAATAATTATATAAATGCACCTCGATCAAGGAATCTATTGTTTATCGTCAATTCTAAGCGTATAAGAGGTCTGATCTTCAAGCAAGCAGTAGGCCAGCCAGAGGATGGGAGCCTGTCCGTGAAAATCACCCGTGACGGCAGGCCGGTTCAGGTAATATTCCATTTCTTTGCTCTGACCTGTCCCCACACAGACGTTGCTGATCTTCCCTTCTTCGGTGATATAGTCAGTCAGGGCCAGCCATGCTTTCCGGTATGCGGGTCGGAAGCCCGCTTCAGGCAATATACCCCGTTTTACACCGACTGCAATTGCATACCCGAACATACCGGTGCATGAGGTTTCTTTCCAGGCGGAGTCGACGTCTACCAGCTGTCGCCACATGCCGTCTTCGGCCTGGTACTTTAGTAATGCATCCATCATCTTTTTATAACCGGCAGCAATTGCCGTGTAATGTGGATGATCTTGCGGCAACTCTGAGATCACCTCGGCAAGTCCGGCAGCCACCCATCCGTTCCCCCTTCCCCAGAAAAAAGGAGCTTTTTCACCATGAAAGAATAATCCGTTCGGTCGCTGCAGGCGGTCCAGGTAAGCCACAGTTACATCAGCAGCCCGGCTCAGGTAGATTTTATTACCTGTTGCCCGGTATGCCTGGATCTGAAGGCTCCCGATCATCCAGACATCATCGATCCAGAACCGGGCCTGGTTTGTCAAACCATTCGGAAGCGGATCCTGCCACTGCCGGTTGGCCAGTTCGATCCCCTGTTCGAAAAAGACCCGATCCCGGTTCTGCAGGTATATTTCCAGGGGCAGGATCCCATAGACATTGGCATCCACGTGGTTGGATGTATTCTCGATGCTGTCCCCTATGACTTTCCGGTACCGTTCGGACAACCGTTCAATGGTTGAGGTGTCATGCAGCAAACCCGCCAGCCTTGCAGCACCGAATGCCGTACATACTTCGGCATAATGCACCGCTGTGACATGCTCCGTATGATACATCATATATCCGGGGCGCGACAGCAGATCTTCGATGACCAGTCTTGAAACAATCTTCGGTGATTTGCCGGGAGGCCAGAATTTATCAGCGGGCTGTGCGGTAGCGATGATGCCGAAAGCGGCTGTAAATAAGATTCCTGGAAGGATTCTGGTATTGATCATCTCACATTTGGTTTATTCATTCATCCACCTCTTCCAGATGTACGATCCGGGGTGTGTTGATTGAAGCAGAATCAACCATGCGTCCGATTCTTGTATCATCATTTTTTGCCAAAGCAGGACAGGCAATGCTCAGTCATTGATCGTACAACGAATGCCTCCGCGGTCCATTTCCACAATGCATTCATTGCATCTGTTACAGCCTGTTTTTTCAATTTCATTGGTTTCCAGTTTTTTCAGGAAATAAGGATCATGGATCAGGGGGCGGCCGAGTGCGATAAAATCAAATCCTTCATCCAGTATCTCCCTGATCCCTTCCCTTGAATCCACCCCGCCCAGGTAAACAAGAGGCATCTTTGTTACCTTCCTGATCTCTTTCGCCTGGGCCAGGAAAAAATTTGGTTCGAACCGGTACTTTTTAATGATCAATGGTCCGAACAATGCCATGGTAATTTTCTCAGGCAAGCTGGTCCCGTTCCGAATCATACCCATTAACGGGACATCCCCTCTCAGGAGGTAAAAGGGTGTGATGCTGGTAAATCCGCCACTCAGAATCAGTGCCGAACATGCCGCCTTCTCCAGTTCAACAGCCATATACCTGCAGTCTTCAATATTGAATCCGTTCCGGAGACCATCGCTCATATTTATTTTGACCAGCACCGGGAAATCGCCACCCACTTTTTCCCTTATATTTTTTAATACTTCCAGCGGGTACCTGGCCCTGCCGGCGACAGGACCTCCGTATGCGTCCTTTCTTTTGTTGGTTCGGGGACTCAGGAACTGACTGAGCAGGTAACCATGGCCCATGTGCAGTTCAACGGCATCAAAACCTGCTGACTGTAGTTTTGCAGCAGCGATGGCAAAATCTTCCGAGACCCTTTGCATATCACTGGCAGTCATAGCTTTTGAGAAAGGGATGCCTGAAAAAAAGCCATATGCATTGAAACGCCTGCTGGGCGCCAGGGGTCTTTTGAATTCCTTATTCTTCGAAAAGTATCCGCAGTGGGTCAACTGGATGGAGATCTTCCCCCCGGCTTCATGAACCTTATCAGCGATGAGCCCGAATTCCCGGATAGTCCTGTCATGAATGTAGATTTGCCCACTGAAGGTCCTGCCTTCCGGGGAAACAGCACCATAGGATATGGTGGTCAGAGCCACATTCCCTTTCGCCAGATCCACGTGATGGTTGAGAAGGTCCTTATTTGGAAGTCCGTCGTCATACATTCCCTCATAGGTGGCTGCCTTAATGAATACATTCTTAAGTTCTAATCCGTTCAGTTTCCGTTTTTTAAAAGCCCTTTCCATGGCAAGCCTTCATCAGTTCACACAGCCGGATTGTTTGACGGTTTTTCCTGTGGCTCAATATGAACGTGGACATGACAACGGGATACCTCAGCCCTTATCCTGTCCTCGATCCTGCTGGCGATGTCATGTGATTGCCGGATATTCCATTCCGGATTCACATGAATGTTCATTTCCGCAAAGATCTCCGCTCCCGCTGCCCGGACCTTCAGATCGTGGTATTGTTCGATATCCGGAAATTCATCCATCAGCGATTTAATTTTCCTGTAGGTTTCTTCAGGTACCCTGTCCAGCAGCACATTGATGGCGCGTCTGCCAAGTCTGAATGATACGTAGATCACCAGGATGGCGACGATCAGACCTGCAATGCTGTCGGCCATGAAAATCCCGAAATTCGCGCAGATCAGACCGAGCAGTACAACCGACGAGCTCAGAATGTCGGTTGAAAAATGCAACGCATCGGCTTCCAGTGCCTGGCTGTTATGCTTTTTTGCCACCCGCATCAGGGCACGGGACCGGGAGATGTCAATGATGATGGAAGCGATCACCACGATGTAACTCCAGATTGTCACCTGAATATGGGTTTCCCCAGAAATCAGCCTGGTCAGTGCTTCGTAGATGATCCATATACAGGTCAATAACAATAACAGACTTTCGATCAGTGCGGAAAGATTCTCAATTTTCCCGTGTCCGAAGTGATGATCCCTGTCAGCAGGCCGGTCTGACAGCCGTACAGCGATCCAGGTAATACCCGCCGCAACAAAATCCAGTGCCGAGTGCAGCGCTTCCGATAAGATCCCCAGGCTACCGGTCAATATTCCGACCAGAAGTTTAGAAACTGTCAGGAATACTGCTGCGATCAAGGAGGAAAGGGCGACCCTCTTTTTCTCCCTTGTGGCTTTTTCAGGATTGGTATCTGCTGGCTGCCGTGACATGAGTCAGCAAGTTATTAAAAATAGAAAAGCGCAATGATGGTCGTATGCCTTTTTATGATGATCAGGATCCCGTAGCAGCAGGCTGCCATCTGATCTATGGATCGATCCCTGAATAATACAGGTCAAAACCTCCTTTTCCGCCGGGCCTGTTGGAAGAAAACATCAACAGGGTGTTATCAAAGTCATGATACCGCATGGTGATCGGTCTGTAATCATCGTAACTGCTGTTGATCTCTTCCCCGAAATTTTTCGGGTCCGACCAGTCGCCGTCTTTGAATATGGAATAATAGAGATCGAATCCGCCGAATCCGCCCGGACGGTCGGACGCAAACACGAGCAATCTGCCGTTTGCAAACGGACATTTATCGTCCGAATCCGAGTTCAAAGAGGAACGGACCGGTTCATGCGGGAGATCCGACATCAGCGTACTGATCACGTCCGGATCTGAGGGAACAGACACTTCATAGATATCAAAATCACCCTCTTTATCGGAGCAGTAAAGTATTTTTTCTATGTTTTCAGTATAATTGGCCGCCCATTCATCAGGGAAACAGAGATCAGTTCCAAAAAACGCAGGATACAATTCGTTCGCCTCTGAATTTAAAAATGCAATTTTCTCCGGTTTGAAAATTTTTGTTGTTGTTGTGTCCCCGGAGTACTTCAATTCGCTGTAAATGAATTTAATATCGAAATTTCCCCCGGAATCACTGGCATACATCATCAGGTCGGTCCACAATACTTCATAATCGTTTGGATACTGACTGTACGCGAGTGCATACGGCCCCAGTTCGTTAAAGGATGTATTGACCGAATCGAACATCGGATACAGATAATCAAAATTGTCATCGGCCGGATCGGTCCCGATCGCCAGCGTTCCATCATCTTTATCCCAGTCGATGAACATGTTCTCTCCGACGATGTCAAATTCACCTCCATGACTGTTCCGGTTGGATGAAAAGCGAAGCAGATACCGGTAATAAATGAATGGAGCAGTCATATTATAATCATCATACTGCGAATTGACCTCGCCGAAATTTGTGACGGATTCCTGAAAATGCCCCGTATCATATCTGTATCCGTATGGACATGCAGTGAGGACAAGCATGCCGATTGGAATCAGGAATAACTTCTTCATGTTTTTATTCAAAGACGGCAGATGTTCCGCAAAGGTTGCGGCATAGGTCAGCGTATCCCGAGCTGGATACTAACGCCCAGGAAGTTATCCTCAGGGTTGATCAGGAACGAACCGATCATCAGGACCGCGTCGTACCACATGTGCGCCGCCACCGCGGGTCCGATGTTATAATTCCTTCTCTGGACGGACCTTCCCAGAAAATATCCTGCAATGGTCGCTTCCCCCACCTGCAGGAGGGCTGCACCGTAATCGGGCTCATCGGATGCAAATGCATTGAAGAAATGCAGGACCCCGAATGTCAGGCTGGAGAAAACCAGTCCCTTTCCGGGCCCGTACCGGTAATCCAGGACCGGCATCAGCCAGTTCCTGAAAATATATTCTTCACTCACACCCGCGCCCCAGCTCATGGCCAGGGATGCTGCGCTGAATACAGGCAGCGCACTGTTCCGGGAGATATATCGGTCCAGGAAGTACATCTGCTTCACTTCTGAAATGGGGTGTGTTTCCAGGTGTTTTTCAATGCCCAGGAAAACACCTGCCAGAAGGACCATGCCCCCTGTAATGGGGGTAAGGAAATTTTCCGGTTTGAAGGGAGCCAGATACAGGTCCCTGTCGGAAATATCATCATACATGAAATCAGGCCTCCTGTACTTCATGATTTCCAGCTGATTCCTCACATGGGTCAGTTTTTCCGTCTGGTAGGCCATCGTGCCGATGGCAAGCGGGTAGTTGTAATAGGGCGAGTTGCTGTTTTCCCGGAGGGACTGTTCATACTCCATTCCAAGGTACAAGCCGCCCAGTTCCAGGACGGAAAAAACGGCGCCTTTCACATATTGTTTCTGATAAAAGTATGAACCGCCCGGCAGGAACATTGTCCATAGCGGGATCCGCTCGGGCTCCACCCCCCGGATGGAATCGGCGGGCTGGCCGAAGATCCGGAATGCAATCGCAAGGAAAGTCAGAATCAGAACGGCCTTCTTCATGGCTTCTGTTCAGGCATATGGACAATCCCCCGTACCGGGAGAAAAGACCCCCCTAGTCCCTGTAATTTACCACCTCCTCCATGCTCTTCCGGGTCGAGGCGGAAGACACGGCATCCACCCCTTGTTCAAGGTGGCCGATGCGGAGGATGGATATAACCCGGTAGCCTTCGGGGATCTCCAGTTCCTCTCTTTTTTCCTGGTTTACCTGGCCGACCGGTCCGCCGTAAATGCGTGCACCCAGGTCCAGGCTCTGGGCTGCGATGAACATATTCTCAGTGGCCAGCGCACAGTCAAAGTCCACAAAGGACCCCTGCTGACCGGATTCAGGACCGGAAATAAAAATCAATACGTTTCCCGGCGCAAAGTCCCGGATGATGCTCCCGTTGAGGGCATCATCCCTGACAACTGTAAATTTCCATGACTGGCTGTTCCTTGCACTGGGGGCCTTGATGCCGCATCTCAGGATGAGATCGATGTCACTGTCCGATACGGGTTCCGAAGCGAACATCCTGGCAGAGTAACCGGACAGAATGGTTTCTGTCACAGGGTTCCCTGTTGTTTGTCCCCCGGCTGTCGCAGCAACGAAGCAGGCAGCCAGCAATACTGTCAGAAATCTACCCATGATTGTTCCTTTTTATGGAGACAAAATAACAATGATGCAACTTACAAATTGTTTGGCAATTGCCATCGCTGTCCATCACTTAAAAAAAATTGTTATCTTTCATCCTCAATCCAAAAACAACTAAATCACATCATTATGAAGAGACTTTACAAAATCACCTTTGTTTTCCTGGCAATTTTCTTTGTGAGCGGTACACTGTTCGCTCAGAAGAACCTGTTGTTTGTGGGCAAGACCGATGAAGTGTCGGATACCAGACTGATGGAATTTCTTGATCTTCAGGGATATTCGATCACCTTTGTGACCGAGGATGATTTTAAGGCCGCTACTCCTTACAATGAGGCCTTTGCATACGATGGATTCGATGCCATCTTTATTTCAGAGATCATCGGTTCTTCGAGTGCCAATAATTTCAAAACAGCAGGCTTCCCCATTCCCTGTGTATCTGCGGAAGGGTATTGTGTAAGGAAGGACCGCTGGGACCTCATCACGGACAATGACACCCAGTTCAAGCAGGCCAGCAGCACTGAACTGAATGCGGACGTGCTCACCCTGATCATCAATGACGTGGACCACTGGATCGCGAACATCTATGGGCCTCAATATACACTGGTCTGGTCCACGGCGGAAGATCCCACCGGCCTGGGTGTAACAGGCTGCAAACTCAATGAAAATGTGGTTGATGCCGTACCGATCGCCACCTACCAGCTGGATGTGATGGCAGAATTCCCCTCTGTATGGGCCATTCCCGAGGGGGCCACACTGATCAGCGATAATACGGTGACCCTGCCAAACATGGTGATCATCGGTACCATTGCACCCGGTCTGGGTGATTATGCCACCCAGGAGTTCAATGAGCTGGTGGTCAACTCATTGATGTGGGTGACGGGAGATTATGAAGCGGAGAACGTGAACGATCTGCAGCAGGAGACCCTGCGTGTTTGGCCGAATCCCACCAATGGAGTTGCTCACATTTCTTTGGATCTGGCTGTTTCAGGAAATGTAGCAATCAACATCTACGACATTACAGGCAAACTGATGGAGGTCGTGGATGCCGGTATGTTGCCGGCCGGAGAGAATACCATTCAGCTGGATCTGTCAGACCGGGCCGGAGCCGTTTATCTTTATGAGATCAGGACAGGCAGTGAGATCATAAGGGGGCAGGTATGTAAAAACTGAAAGATGTATAACAGGGCTGGTGATCACCTTTCACGGCCCTGTTTTTTTGTGGTCATCCGGACGGAGAGTTCTTGTACCTGTCATTCAGTCCCGTTCCATCCAGGATCATGGGGATAATTTTTTCCAGCCTTGACTTCTTTGTCTCTTCTTTCCGGGCTGATTCAATATATTCCGCATATTCTTTCTGTTTGTATTCTGTCAGGTTCCCGAAGGCGTTTTTCAGTTTCTGATCGTTTCTGATTGCGCGTTCAAGCGTTTCCGGTATCTCCAAAGGATCTCCTTTCTGCGGGGTCCAGGTTTTGCCTGCTTTCGCATTCCGGATGGCTTCGTTCACGTAAGCCAGGATCAGCGGTTCATCAATTTCATCTGCGGAAGCGAACCGCCACTGGCGCAATGCTTTTGTTTTCCCCGTCTGGGCATTTACCAGCACCTTCCTTGTGTCCTTCAGAAAGACACCATCATAAAACCAGAGGGCAAAGTAATCTTTAAACCCGCCACAGCTCACGATGTTCTTTCCTTTCCAGGTATATACATCCGCCCCCCATTTGGTGGTTCGCGTGAGGCCTGTCTTTTCTATGATTTTCTTTAACAGGGCCAGTTCATCCGCCCATTTCACATTCTTTGTCATCGTTCAATTTTCACAAAATAGTTACCATAAATTTTATAGCGGGTGATGTTTCCCTGTGAATCGCGTTCAAAGACCAATGTTTCGCCCAGTGCTCCTTCATCCCTTATTCTCCTGAAC
Organism: Bacteroides sp.; assembly: GCA_011048475.1. Classification (GTDB taxonomy): domain Bacteria; phylum Bacteroidota; class Bacteroidia; order Bacteroidales. Next base: position 8,986 of record DSDZ01000176.1, read on the forward strand.
GTATCATCCTGAATGCTTCGGAGTAATCTTTCTTGTAACCTGCTTCCTGGGAAGAAACAGCAGTGGCCAGTAAACACAGGGAAAAAACAATAAAGCATTTCTTCATGGTGTTAAGCTTTGATCAAGTTTTAAATTCGGATAACCCATCACGTCCCTTAAAAATCCGTGAATCAGGGCAAAGGGTAAAAAGAGAAAACCTGCGATCTGCATTCCCAGTTCATACATCAGGGAACTGTCTTTGTAAGGCTTCCCTTTCAGCCTTGACATCATCGCGCTGTAAGGGATTCCATAGATGTTGCCCGCAAACATCAATTGTGCCGCCGAAAGGATGATCCAGGTTTTTTCTTCACCGTATTCACTGATGATCGCTTGAAATGCATCTGCTTTCGGGAATCCCCGGCTATCTGCATAATGTTGCGCAAACGCGATTGCCCTGGCTTCATCTTCTTTTAAGAAGGCTCCGTCCCCGCTCAGAAAACTATTGATTTCTTCATTGCTCATTCCCTGTTTAAGTGCCATATAAC
>DSDZ01000175.1 GCA_011048475.1 Bacteroides sp.
GGATACCACGGCCAGGAGGTTCATCCACAAAAAGAAGAACTTCATGGCCTGGTCGATCCTGAGCCTGGGGTTGGTGTTCCTGATCAGCGTGAGCAGCAGCACCACCCCGACGATTTTCAGTACCGACCAGAGAATCTGTATCCCGTCCCATTGCAGTCCCTTCATGAGCAAGGCAATGAGCAGCGCCGGGAGGGTGAAGAGCATGATGTACTTGGTAAGCTTGATAAGGGCATAGGGGGCGCCGGAATACTCGATGAATGGTCCGTGGTTGATCTCGGTTTCCGCCTCTGCCATATCAAAGGGAACAAGCCCCAGTTTTGCCTGGATGGTGAAAAGGGCCACCACAAACAGGATCACCCCGGAAATGCTCCCGATAAAGGCCCCCTGTGTTTCCTGCTTTTCCAGGATCTCATACAGGCTGATGGAAAAATCCGACCTGAAGATCACCGCCATGATCACCAGCAGGAACGTAAGTTCATAGCCGAGGATGAGCTTCATTTCACGGGATGCGCCCACGGCGGCCAGCGGATTTCCGGATGCCAGCGCGCCGATCATGTAGGACAGGGAAGGGATGGCCAGCAGGTAAAAGATGACGATGATGTCCCCCTGGAACCCGGTCCGGATCCCCATCAGGGGCAGAAAAATAAACACACTCGCTGTGAGCGCTCCGCACAACCCGAATACAGGTGCAAGCAGGAAGGTGATTTTTGATCCCCTGGCGGGGAGGATGGTCTCCTTGACCAGCAGCAGTTTTAGAAAATCATAGAAAGGCTGAAGTACCGGGGGACCTTTTCTGAACTGGACCATGGCGGTCACCTTCCTGTCGAACCAGGAGAGAAGTCCCCCCACCACCCCTGCGAAGAGGAGGCCCGGATAAACCAGAAAGTAGAATAATTCTTTCAGCATCTGTCAGTATCTTTTATTGATTCCAAACAAGCTCCTTCACACATACCCTGTCGTTCAGCCTGTAAATATGCTCACCGGGATCTTCCTCTCCTTCATAAAGGGTGACCGTTTCTTCGGGGCATGCCCTGATGAAAGCCTCCAGATCCTTTTCATCATTCAGGTCGAAGATCCTGTCCCTGGGTTTTATTTCGAACAGGTCATCCATCAATGTGCCGAAGGGACAGATCATGATGCATGATTTGCACCGCACACACAGGTTAACATTCCTGATCACCCTTCCGGACGCTTCCTTTTCAAGTGCGTCGGCCGGACATACCGAAATGCAGGGTGCATCTTCGCACCGGCGGCAGGTGAATTCGAACGTTGCTTCTTCCCTGATGGTCCGGAGCCCGTTCAGAGCCGGTCCCGACGTGAAAATGGCATCCACAGGCAGGTCTTCGTAATCACGCAATTTGATCATATCGATCAGTACCTTTTTTTTCATGGCGCACACCGGTTAATTTTATTTCCAGATATCGGGCTGGTCCCTGATCTCATCGTATGAGAACACCGGGCCGTCCTTGCATACGAAATACTTGCCCATCATGCAGTGCCCGCATTTTCCCAGGCCGCAGGACATGTTCTTTTCCATGGACAGATAGATGTCCGAATCCGGGAATCCCATTTCCTGCATCTTCAGGGTGCCGAATTTCATCATGATGGGAGGCCCCACGATCACGGCAACGGCATTGGGTACATCCACCTTCAGATCGTCCAGCAGGAGGGTGACCACGCCGACTGCTTCTTCCCAGGTTTCATCGGGTTTGTCCACGCTCCGGAACACCTCGAATTTGTCAATCCCCCGGAGTTCCTGGATAAATGGTTTGTAGATACACTCTTCCGGGGTTTTGGAACCATAGCAGAGCGTGACTTTTCTGAACTTCTCCTTCTCTGCCATCAGGTTGTACAGGAGCGAACGAATGGGTGCGAATCCGCAGCCCCCGCCCAGGATCACGATCTCTTTCCCGTACATTTTATGCAGTGGATAGCCCCTCCCGAACGGGCCCCGGATACCGATTACATCCCCCTTTTTCAGCTGATGGATCCGGTCGGTCACATAACCGGCCCGCATGACGGTGACTTCCAGCCTTGTGGTTTCAAGAGGTGAGGAGGAGGGCGTGAACGGGGCTTCCCCCACCCCCGGAATGGTGACCTCGATAAATTCACCGGTCCTGAATCTGAATTCCTGTTCGGGGATCATTCCGATGGTCATGATGGTGGGCGACTCCCGGATCACATGGTCCACCGTAGCCCGGATGGGCTTATAAATGTTCTGATGTGCCGGCCTGGTAATGGTTTCAAACTCCTGCATCTCTATGGTGGATTATGAGGATAATTCTACAAACAGCTGGTTCTTGTTGATCTTCCCGATACAGGCTTCGATGCATCTCCCGCAGCCCGTACAGGCAATGGATCCGAAGCCGGATGGTTTCCAGACATACTTGCACAGGTACCTGTTCCGGAAACGTACATGCCTGTCCGCCAGGGGGTCCTCACCGGCGGCGACCCTTTCGAAGGCGGGATACTGGCAGGCATCCAGGTTCCGGATCTTCTCAAATCCCGGCCTGTCAATGAGTAAAAAACAGGTGCAGGTGGGACATATGGCTGCACATGCTCCGCAGGACACGCAGGTGGCTGCATATTTTTTCCAGATGGATTCTTCCGACTGGCGGATCAGGGCCCCTGTTTTTTCATAATCGGGGAGCGCGGCATTCTTTTCCTGCAATTGCCGTGTCGTTTCCTCGCGGAGCGCCTCCGCTTTGCCGAGGTCGGCTTCGCCTGCAGGTGAAAAATAACCGGTATCCCGGTGGCGTCGGATGAATTGCTCACCCTTTTCCGACCCGGTATACAGGAGATATCTGTCCCCCAGCCTGACCAGGCCCAGGTCGGCATGCACCTGAGGGAACGGCCGGATCCCGTAGCTGGTGCAGTGGCAGTGCTCCTGGATCGAGTGGCAGTCAGTCCCTATCAGCAGCGTATGCTCCCTTCGGGCCCGGTAGTAAGGGTCCACCAGGGGCTCCTGCAGGTAGATTTCATCCAGAAGTCCAAGCCCGGCCAGGTCACATGCAGGAATGCCCAGGATGATCCTCGGCCTTTCTTTCCCAATGTCCCGGGTCACATTCTCCTTCACCGGAAGGAAGAATGTTTTTAAGGGCGAAGCAGGTTTCGGATGGTTGTAAACGATGCGGGAAAGGTCCTGCTCATTTCCGACAAGCTGGTATTCCAGGACGTCATCTGATGCAAGGGGAGCGAACAATTCATTTTCGGTGAGCAGTTCTTTCAGGATCCTATCCCAGTTCTGGTCAGAAATGAGAAAGCTGTCTGGCATGATAATGTTAAAATTTTCACATTAAATGCAGGAAATAAAAATAGGATACATCTTTACTCAAGTCAAGTATTTAATGATTAAACTTAGAAAAATATAAATTTTTTTGAATATTTTTATCTTCTGACGAGCGAAGCGACGTTACGATAATGTAGAAAAACAGAACAATAAATGATCGTTAAGAACAGCATCAAGCGGCTGCTTCAGTACCAGATGTGCCTGGTAAGGCTCAGGGAACTGGGGTTCGAGAAGGTATACTCCTACGTGCTCGGCAGGGAGGCAGGGGTTACCGCCGAACAGGTGCGCAAGGACTTTTCCGAGTTTGAGATCAGGGGCAAACGAAAAGGGGGGTATTCCGTCGATGAAACCCTGGACAAACTGCATGAAATTTTCCGGAAAAACGTGATGCAGGAAGTGATCCTGGTGGGGATGGGTAATATCGGAACGGCGCTTTCCCGTTATGAATGCGGATTCACGGAAAAACGAAAATACATCGTGGCCGCATTCGACATTGACCCGTCCAAATTAAAGAGGAATGCGGACATTCCGGTGCTGCCCGTGGAGGAAATGGAGGATTATATCCGGGAGAAGGGAATCACCGTGGCCATTATAGCCGTGCCGGCCATTTCCGCGCAGGATGTGTGCAACCGGCTGATCGGTTGCGGCATCAGGGGCATCATGAATTTTGCACCGATCATCCTGAAGACCCCTCCCCACATCGTGATCGATAACATCAATCTGTGCAACGTGCTGGAAGGGGTGATCTATTGCTCCTGGTACGGGAAGGACAGTTGTGGATGCGAATGAATGACGCGGAGAAATACATGCCCGGATCAGATACCGGCGCGGTGGCGGTTTTGCCAGAAGAATCCGGTGAAATGAAGACAATCGAGATCCGGGTCCGGGGACGGGTGCAGGGAGTCGGATTCCGTCCTTTCATCTGCCGCCTGGCCATGGAACACGGCATCGCCGGCTGGGTGGAGAATGACAACCTGGGGGTGCTCGTCCGTGCCGAAGGAAACGGGAAACAGATTGAAGCATTTGTGAGAGCGGTCGGCGAACGGAAGCCGGTGGCCGCCTCCATCGAATCCCTGGATGTGCACCGGGTGGACCGGGACAAAGCCCGGGCGGATAAGGAAACAAATCCCACGTTCACCATCCGGGAGAGCCGCATTCTCTCCGATGCGATGACAGAAGTGGGACCCGATATTGCGGTCTGCCCGGAGTGTCTTGCGGATATGAAACAGCAGCAACACCGCCTGGATTATCCGTTGATCAACTGCACCCATTGCGGACCGAGGTTTTCAATTGTCCGTTCCATCCCCTATGACAGGGAGCGCACCACCATGTCAGCCTTTGAGATGTGCGATACCTGCCGGAAGGAATATGAAGATATCCAGGACAGGCGTTTCCATGCACAGCCGGTGGCCTGCAATTCATGCGGCCCGCAGTACCGTTTCAATATGGCCGGCCGGGAGCCGGAGTTGGCATCCGGAGCCTCTTTTCTTCGTGCCGCACGGCTGATCGACCGGGGGAAGATCCTGGCGGTGAAAGGCATCGGAGGATATTTTCTTGCATGCGACGCAATGAATGAAGGGGCGGTTCTGCGGCTGAGGCAGAGAAAACAGCGGGATGCCAAACCCTTTGCCGTGATGTTCAGGGATGAGCAGGCACTGCAGCAATTCGCATCCTGCTCCCTGGAAGAGATGGACGCGATCCGAAGCTGGAGACGACCCATCGTGCTGCTCCCGCTCACAGGGAAAATTCCCGGAGCCGTGAACGGGGGACTGTCCACAGTGGGAGCCATGCTCCCCTATATGCCGGTGCATTACCTGCTTTTTGAACGGCTCCGTACCCCGGTACTGGTCATGACCAGCGGCAATATTTCAGAGGAGCCGGTGATCGGAGACGACCGGGAGGCCGCAGAAAAGCTGGGCCGGGTGGCGGATGCCTTCCTGTATCATGAAAGGGAGATCAGCAACCGTATCGATGACTCGGTCGTGGCGGTGGTTAACCGGAAAGAGAGGCTGTACAGGAGGGCCAGGGGATATGTTCCCCAACCTGTGTACGTGGACCGGGATGTGGAGGGGATCTTTGCGACCGGTGCGGACCTGAAGGGCTGTTTCTGTATCGGGAAAGGGCGCCAGGCAGTCATGAGTCAGCATATCGGCGATCTGGAGAATCTGGAGACGGAAAAATTCTACAGGCAGGCGCTGGGAATGTTCAGAGAACTGTACCGGTTTCAGCCGGGAATGGTGGTATGTGACCTGCATCCCGATTATTTCTCTACCGCCATGGCGGCCGAAACGGGTGTTCCCGTGATCGGGGCCCAGCACCACCATGCGCACATTGTTTCGTGCATGGCCGAGCATGGACTGAACGGGGAAGTGCTCGGGATCAGCATGGACGGGACCGGCTACGGTCCCGACCACCAGGTGTGGGGAGGGGAATTTCTGATCTGCAGCAGGGACCGTTTCGGGCGTTACGGTCATTTCGACTATGTGCCGCTGCCGGGAATGGACAAAGCCGTAAAGGAACCCTGGAGGATGGGACTGGTGTACCTCAACCGGGTATTCGGGGATAAGCTCTTTGATCTGGGGATACCTTTCACGGAACAGCTGGAGAGAAGGAAAGCCGAGGCGGTGCTGTACGCGGCTGACCGGCACATCAATACCTGCATGACCTCCAGTTCCGGCAGGCTCTTTGACGCAGTGGCCGCCCTGCTGGGTATCTGCATGGTGAACCGCTTCGAGGCCGAGGCTCCCATGCGGCTGGAAGCACTGATGGATCCCCATACAGGGGGAAGTTACGATATCAAAAGATCAGATCCGCTGAATTTTAACGTGGTGATCGAGCAGGTTGTGGAGGATCTCAGGCGGGGGACTGCGCCTACGGTGATTTCGGCCCGTTTTCATCATACCGTTGTCTCGGTTTTCCGGATCATGGCCCGTAAAATGAGGGATGAGACGGGACTGACCCGTGTGGTGCTTTCAGGGGGGACATTCCAGAACAGGTTCCTGCTCGGGCGGACAGAGGATTTGTTGAGGGATGAGGGTTTCGAGGTTTTCACCCATGAGCAGGTTCCCGCCAATGACGGGGGCATTGCACTGGGGCAATTAATAATAGGTGCTGCCAAAAAAGATCAGTTATGTGTGTAAGCATTCCGGCGAAAGTCATCGCGCTGCACGGCGATATGGCGGAGGTGTCCGTATCAGGTAATACATTCAGGGCAGGGATCCAGTTACTGGATGATGTCAGGGAAGGAGATTACGTACTCCTGCATGCCGGATTTGCCATACAGAAAATTGATCCCGGTGAGGCGGAGGAAACGCTGAAAATGTTCCGCGAAATGAATCAGGACGGGGAATGATGAAATACATCAGCGAATACAGGGACAGGCAGGTGATTGACAGACTGGCGGGTCAGATTGCATCTTTCCGCGATACAAAAGCTGTTTTCATGGAGGTATGCGGCACCCACACCATGTCCATCCACCGGTTCGATATCCCTTCCCTTCTCCCCGCCGGTCTCAGGCTGTTGTCCGGTCCCGGATGTCCCGTTTGCGTTACCCCGGTGGGGTACATGGATCATGCCATTGCCCTGGCCCGCCAGGGGAAGCACATCATCGCCACATTCGGCGACCTGGTGCGGGTTCCCGGGTCCACCTCCACGCTGGAAAAAGCCAGGGCGGAAGGTGCGGATGTGCGCACGGTGTATTCCATAACAGAAGCACTTGAACTGGCGCGCACTCATCCCGGGCGAAAGGTAATTTTTCTTGCCATCGGATTCGAGACCACCGCACCTGCGACAGCTGCCGGTGTTCTGCAGGCACAGAAGGAGCAGCTGCGGAATTTCTGTATTCTCTCCGCCCACAAGGTAATGCCACCCGCCCTGGAGATGCTTGCCTCGGAAGGTGTGAAAATTGACGGATACCTTTGCCCGGGCCATGTGAGCGTCATTACAGGAGAGGAGATCTACCGGTTCATCCCGCGGAAGTACGGAGTGGGCTGTGTGATTGCGGGATTCGAGCCGGCGGATATATTACTGGCCATTCTGCTGTTATTGAAGCAGGTCACGGATGGAAAGCCACGTGTGGAAAATGCCTACAAAAGAGCGGTCAGAAAAGAGGGAAACCCGAAGGCACGGGAGATGATGGAAAGTGTCTTCCGGCCTGTGGATACCGAATGGCGCGGACTGGGCATGGTGAAAAAAAGCGGACTTGTCCTGCGGGAAGAATTTGCCTCAATGGATGCAGCCGGGCAGATCCGTGTGATGGTGGAACCCCCGGTGGAACCTCAGGGGTGCATCTGCGGACAGATCCTGAAGGGAATCGCTGCACCCTCTGATTGTCCGCTTTTCGGAAAAATGTGCCATCCGGGAAATCCGGTCGGGGCATGCATGGTATCTTCGGAGGGCACCTGTCAAAACGCTTTTAAATTTCAAAGTGATGGATGAACTGATCATGATGGCGCACGGAAGCGGCGGAAAAAAGATGCATGAGCTGATCCGGAACCTGTTCGTGAAATATTTCAGGAACCCTTTCCTGGAGAGCGGGGGTGATGCTGCTGTCGTGCCGCCGGAGCCGGGACATATTGCTTTCACAACCGATTCTTACGTGGTGGACCCCCTGTTCTTCCCCGGTGGAGATATCGGGAAACTGGCAGTCAGCGGCACCATCAATGACCTGGCGGTTTCCGGTGCCGCTCCGCGTTATATCAGCGCAGGGTTCATAATCGAGGAGGGGTTTCCGGTGAAGGACCTGGAATCCGTCGTGCGGTCGATGGCCGGGACTGCAAAACAGGCCGGGGTGCAGATCGTGGCGGGGGATACCAAGGTGGTGAACAAAGGCAAATGCGATAGGCTTTTTGTCAATACCTCGGGTGTGGGGATCATCTCTGAAAAACATACCCATATTGCCACAGCTGATCACGTGAAAGCGGGCGACCAGGTAATCATCAGCGGGTATGTGGGCGATCATGGCATGGCGGTATTAAGCCAGCGGGAGGGATTCCCGGTGAAAACAGGTTTGAAAAGCGATTGCACACCTCTGAACGACCTGATCGGAAAGGTGCTGGAACGGTTTGACCATGTTCATTTTATGCGTGATCCGACCAGGGGAGGTGTGGCAACGGCGCTTTGCGAGCTGGCGGAAGGCAGGCAATTTGGCGTGCTCATCAAAGAACCGGCCATTCCTGTCAGGGAAGAGGTCATGGGATTGAGTGAAATGTTCGGGTTCGATCCGCTGTATGTGCCCTGTGAAGGAAGGGTCCTGATCGTGGCCGACCAGTCGGTAAGCCAGGGGATCCTTCATACATTGCACGGTCATCCGGATGGAGAAAATGCCGCCGTCATCGGTGAAATTACCACCGGGAACTGGGGGAAGGTGGTGCTGGAAACCATCGCGGGAGGCAGGCGGATCATCCATATGCTCACAGGGGAGCAGCTGCCCAGAATCTGTTAGACAGGATGCACGAATTTGCAATTGCGAAAAATATTGTTACCATTGCCGAGGAATATGCCCGCGGTGAAGGGAAAAGCCGGATCACCGGGGTGAACCTGGAGATCGGAGCGTTCGCCGGTGTAATGCTTGAGACCCTTAACTATGCAATGGATGCCTGTGCAAAAGACACCATGCTGGAGGGTGCTGAAATCCATATCGATTCCATTGAGGGAACGGGACAGTGCAGGGATTGCGGACAGGTTTTTCCCCTTGAGGGACCCGTTTCGCCCTGTCCCGCATGCGGATCCTTCCGGTTCGATATCAGAACGGGAAGGGAACTGAGGATCAGATCATTGATTGTAGAATCTTAAAATTGTAAGGACCATGTGTGATACCTGCGGATGCGGACAACCGGGCGAAAAGGTGACCTACCGTCTTCCCGGAGAAAAGGCGGACAACGGCCACGATCATCCCCACTCCCACGATCATCCCCACTCCCACGACCACCCGCATCCCTACAGCCACCCGCATCCCCACAGCCACCCGCATCCCCATGATCACGGGTCCACCGAGCTGCAGGTGGGGGAAGACATCCTGGGTAAGAACAATTTGATGGCGGAAAGGAACCGGGGTTATTTCGAGGCCAGGGCGATCACCGCCTTTAACCTGGTGAGCTCGCCCGGCTCGGGGA
>DSDZ01000264.1 GCA_011048475.1 Bacteroides sp.
GGACTTTGTCCCCGACCATTACAGGCTGGGTTACCTGATGGTCCGCCATGGAAGGAGAGGGTATGGCGATCAGCTATGGGTAGATTTTCAGCAATATGCGGCAACCAAACCCTACCTGTTCAATCCCACCTATTTCAGCATGAAGAAACACGGAATCCCCTCAAAAACGCAGTTCTACAGGGATGCCCTGAATGAATACCGGCAGCACTGGACGGAGACGGCCGGAAAAAGGGAAAATACGGGCGGGCGGATCTGGAATGCAGGCAGTCCCCATTTCACCAGCTACACCTTCCCCCAATTCATCTCAGATTCCATGCTTGTGGTCTGCAAGGAAGGGATCGACCAGATCCCCGAATTCATATTCCTGGGAAGCCGGGGGGAGGAAAAACGCATCTTCCGGCCCGGGTTCCTCAACTCGGGACGGATCACATCATCGGGGAGCCGTCTTTACTGGGATGAATTTGTGCCGGATGTGAGGTGGAGTAACAGGAACTATTCCCTGGTCAGATGCTATGACATGGCCACCGGAATGGTCACCAACCTTGGGAGGAAAACCAGGTACTATTCTCCCGCTGTTTCAAATGACGGATCACGGATTGCCGTGATCGGGCAATCGAAAACCCAGCAATTCAGCCTCGTGGTCCTGTCACCCGGGGGCGATCATCTGGCATCCTTCCCATCTCCGGACAACCGGTTCATTCAGCATCCTGCATGGATGGAACAGGATTCGGCCATCGTGGTTACCCTCACCGGTGAGAAGGGGAAGTCCATGTATGCTTACAGTTTCCGGGACAACCATTGGAGGTGCCTGTTCGATGCCGGATACGATGATATCTCCTTTCCCGTGGTCCATGGACACAGGATCTTTTTCGGTGCCACCTTCACCGGGATTAATAATGTTTTTTGTTTCGATCTTGAGAAAGACGCATCCTTTCAGATCACTTCTGCCAGGTTTGGCGCTGCTTTTCCACAGGTTTCGGATAACGGAAACCAGCTGGTGTATTCCGATTATACGTCGGGCGGGTACCAGGTTGTCACCCTACCTCTCCGGGAGGCGCTGTGGAAGCCCCTGGAAGAAGCGGCGGACCATACGGAACAGCTGGATTATGAACAAACTCCGGAAGAAAAGCGGATTACGGAAGGGGACTGGCAGGGTGACAGCATGGCATACCCCGTGAAAAGGTATCACAAGCTGCTGCATCTTTTCAATTTTCATTCCTGGCTGCCCCTTTATTTTGATTATATGAATCCGGAGCTGTCACTGGATCCGGAGGAGCTGCCGGTAAGTCTGGGACTCACGGCGGTCTCACAGAACAGACTGAGTACCGCCGTCAGCCAGGTGGGTTATGAGTATCGGGACGGGTTCCACCTGTTCCATTCGGGGATCAGGCTGAAAGGCCGGTATCCGGTGGTGAACCTGCTGTTTGACTACGGCGGGACACCCCGTGTGCTGCTTCAGAGGGAAGGAGATTCCCTGTCAGTGCTTCCCAGGGACATGAACCTGCATCTGCAGACCTACGTTCCCATCCGGCTCAACACGGGGAGGTTTCTTACCGTCATACAACCGCGGATGGATTATACATTCCGCAGGGATGTGAGCTATCTTGAGGACGAGGACAGGTACAGCACGGGGGGACATTATTTCCATTACCGGTTATACGCCTCATCCTATCTGCGCCGGGGCACCAGGGATATTCTTCCAAGGGCGGGAATGACGCTTTCGTGCGGATTCTATCATGCTCCTTTCGACCACCATGTATTCGGATCGGTGGCCGGTGGAGGGGTGACCGGCTATCTGCCGGGGTTGTTGAAGCATCAGACCGTCAGGCTGGAGGTAAGTCACCAGAAACAATACCCGGTAAGCATATCCAGGCCTGCATTTGTGAACCTCGTCTCCCTTCCCAGGGGATTCCGGGGGATCTTCGGAGAGGTGCTTACCAGATACAGCGCAGACTATGTCACCCCCCTGCTGTATCCCGATCTGGAACTGGGCCCCGTCCTCTACCTGAAAAGGATCCGGGGTGCCATCTGGGCCGACCACCTGAGAGGGAAAAATGTGATCATCATGGAACCGGAACCCGGGTATGCCGACAGGGACTATACCAGCATAGGCATTGACCTGGTTGCCGATGTGCACCTTTTCAGGATCTTCTTTCCGCTGTCGGTCGGAGGCAGGTTGATGTACATGCCGGAAACGGGGACCACCTCGTTTGAATGGATCTACGCAGTGGACATCAATTAATTACCACCCGTTTCCGCCCCCGAGCGGAATTCCTGATCAATGGTGAAATATCCGGGGTAATAGACCGGCTGGCCACCGATGAGAACACTTGGTTTGATCTTCATGCTCAACCGGGTGGGTTGTCCCCCCGCATCCATCAGATTGAGCGCGAAATTGAGCATGGTGCGCGGGTTGTCCCCTTCCAGGTACTGAAAGAGATCCGTCCGGACCCGGATGGGTACGATCCTGGTCGCCCCGCCCGGCGCCACCTCGATCCGCTCGTTCAGCGTACCGGTGGCCACCTGGATATCATCGATGAAAGCGATCCATTCAATGGCATTCACCGCGGCAGTTGCTGTACCCGGATTCCGGACCCCCACGTTGGCAGTGATTTCAAAAGGAAGTGTTTTGTTGAGGATGTTCCCCACGATCCGCTGGCCTTCCATGAGGCTGAAATCCGAGAAAGACTGCTTTGATTTGATATCAATACCGGAGATCTCGGGATCCGCGGCCGAATCGAAACTGAACTCACATTTGGTCAGCGCGGTAAGTTCCGACAGCAGGGCACATCCCGTCATGATGAGGGACAGTGCGGCAAGGATGAAAACATTTTTCATTGGTCAGGTTTCTTTCCGTAAAAGTAGAAAATTTCCATATTCCCGCGAACGTCGTATTTTTGTCAGCAGGTGGAAGAAATTTTTTCATACGGGCGCAAAGGCTTCAGGAAGTTTTTCAGGGAGAACCGGACGGCCATCCTGTACACCCTGATCATTCACCTTGCGGTGTTCATCGTGCTGGTCCTGGTGAAGGTGGAAACCCTGAAACAGGGCCGGGAGCTGGGCGTGTTGATCGAATTTGAAGAAAGGACCATCGAGGAGATCCTTGCCGAGGAGGAACTGGAAATCCCCGCGGACTGGCTGGAACGGGTGATGCGGCAGAGAGAACTTTCCAGCAACAGGGCGGTCAACATAAATACCCGGGATGGTTTCGGCCAGGACATCTCCACGGATGAATATGTGCGGGATCTGCTGCGGGAGATCGAAGAGGCAAGGAACCAGCAGGACCGGGAAAGGCTGGAAGAGCTGCAGGCCATCCTGGCGGCGGCCGATTATGTCCCCCCCCGGGAAGAGCCGGAAGAGGAGACAGGGGAATACACGGGTCCCACCACCATCACCTATGAATTCCTGGATCCGCCCAAACAGCGCAGGAGGGTTTTTCTGACAGTGCCCGTCTACCGCTGTGAGGGATCGGGACAGGTGCGTGTGGAGATCCGGGTTTCCAGGGACGGAAGCGTGGTGGATGCAAAAATCAGGGAATCCCTGCAGGGAGCTGACGGGCCATGTTTCGAACAGGCAGCGCTGACCGCCGCTCTCTCTTCAAGTTTCAGGGTGGATCCCGATGCCCCGGAGAGACAAACAGGACTGATCACCTATACATTCATTCCCCAGTGACACGGTACATCCGTCCGGCCGCCGCGATGATCCCTTCCAGGTCCTGTTCCACCATGCATTTGAAGTGGCGGCGGGGACAACGGGTGTATCCCAGTTTTGAACAGGGCCGGCAGCGCAGCCCCTTCACTCCGAAATGAACCGAATCGGGATGCGGACGGTAGGCATACATGCCCAGTTCGGGGGTGGTATTTCCCCAGATGGTAATGATTTTCTTTTTGAAAGCGGCACCCATGTGCATCAATCCGGTATCGTGGGTGATCAGCAAGGCCGATTGCTCCACCAGGGAAGCAGACCCGTTGATGGAATACTTCCCGCAGCCGTTAAAGATCTTTTTGCCCGGTAGTGCTGCGGTGATGGCATCACCTGCCGGTCGGTCGTTCTCATCTCCGAGGAGAACAACGGGCGGTTCCAGTCCGGCACAGATGCGAATCAATGATTCTACGGGCAGTTTCTTGGTCTGGTGCCTGGCACCGATGGCCATGGCGATAAAACCTTCACTGAATCCTTCAGGCATGGATGCGGGGTCGATTATTTCATCCCCGGGGATAAAGTAATCAAGGCCCAGGGGATCCCTTTCGGAAATAAAGGTCCGGATCGTGTCCATGTACCTGTCCACCATGTGCCTGTCCGGGAGAAGGTTCAGCTTCAGGTTCACGTAGAGCCATTTCTTCAGGTTCAGCTTGCGGACGGTGAAGTCCATCCGTTTTAGTGCGAACTTGATCCGGGCTGTGCGGATGTTGTTATGCAGGTCGATCACATAATCAAAGCCCGCTTCCCGAAGCTCCTTCAGGCATTCCTTCATATTCCCGTTAAAGGAGTGGACCCGGTCAATGTAAGGATTGGCGACAAGCAGCGGTACGAAGGCCGCCTTTGTCAGGTAATGGATCTCGGCCCCCTCCACCTGTTGCTTCAAATGGCGCACCACAGGTGTGGTCAGGATGATGTCCCCCATGGAACTGATCCGGATCACCAGGTACCTGACCATCTATAACAGATCCTTGAAAAAGAGCAACAGCGCAAACCAGTATTCCGAATTCCGGGGATTCTCTTCGGTCAGTACCGCTGTCCCCCTGCCGCCTTCTCCCAGCCGGGGTTCGAACAGGGTCAGGTATTGAGGTTCAATGCCCGCGGCCAGCTGTGAGACATATTGAAATTCCGGCTGGCCTGAGGTGATAAAGACCGGTTTTGTCAGATTGGTGACGGTTTCCCCGATGTGGAGGTCCGGAAGGAAATATTCGCCCGGGCTCAGGGCAATGACAGCCTTTACCTGCTCCTGTTCACCGGCGACCTTCAAACACAGGGAACCGTTGGCTCCGCTTCCGAACAGGATCACAGGCAGGTTGGACTGGAGGGTGGCATACCTGATGGCGGCAAGAATATCCAGCTCGATATCACCGGCCGACACAGGACACCTGGCTTCCCTGCAACGCTTTGCCGTTTCGTTGGACACAAAGTCCCAGTCCCGCCCGTTCCGGAGATCCACGGCGAGACAGTTGTAATCCATGTTGCAAAGCCTGCGTGCGATCTGCTGAAATTCCCCCCTGCTTGATCCCTGTTCATGAAACAGCAGGATATAGGGATGGTCGGCCGCAGTCAGGTACTGGTCGGCCGTGATCAGGAGGCCGTCGTCTGATCTGAATGTGACAGTGCTTTCACGGATCACGCCGAAGGAACTCAACCCCAGGGTGAGCAGGATCATCCCTGCAAAGCGGAATATATTCCGGCTAATACACTTCAACTCACGGAGTCTTTACTGTTTCTGCAAGCACAATGATCCGGTCGTTCTTTGCCTCCACCACCCCTCCGTTCACCTCGAAATAGGTGGTGGATCCTTTCCGGTCCACGATCTTGATCTTCCCCTTTTCCAGTGTGGAGATAATGGGTGCGTGGCTTCTGAGGATCTCAAATGAACCCCTTGAGCCGGGGACCTGGACCAGGTCCACTTCACCCGAGTACAACTGGTGGTCCGGTGCGATGATCTCTAAGAACATGAAACCCTATTTTTTCGATTCAGCCATGATTTTCTCCCCCTTCTTGATGGCTTCCTCGATGGTCCCCACCATGTGGAAGGATGCTTCGGGATACTGGTCAACTTCCCCGTTCATGATCATGTTGAATCCTTTGATGGCATCCTCGATATTTACAAACACCCCGGGTGTCCCGGTAAACTGTTCGGCCACGAAGAAGGGCTGCGACAGGAACCTGGATACGCGCCTGGCCCTGTGCACCACCTGTTTGTCTTCTTCGGACAGCTCATCCATCCCCAGGATCGCAATGATGTCCTGCAACTCGTTGTATCGCTGCAGGAGCATTTTGATGTTCTGTGCCGTCTCGTAGTGTTCCTTCCCGACAATGTCCTCCTTCAGGATCCTGGAGGTGGAATCCAGCGGGTCCACGGCCGGATAAATGCCCAGGGAAGAGATCTTCCGGCTGAGCACCGTGGTTGCATCCAGGTGGGCAAAAGTGGTCGCCGGGGCAGGGTCGGTCAGGTCGTCGGCCGGTACGTAAATGGCCTGGATGGATGTGATGGATCCACGCTTGGTGGAAGTGATCCGTTCCTGCAAAACCCCCATCTCCGTGGCAAGGGTGGGCTGGTATCCGACGGCGGAGGGCATCCTGCCGAGCAGCGCGGAAACCTCCGAACCGGCCTGGGTGAAGCGAAAAATATTATCCACGAAAAAGAGAATATCCCTTCCGCCGCTCTCCTCATCGCCGTCACGGAACGATTCCGCCACTGCAAGTCCTGAAAGCGCAACGGTGGCACGCGCTCCCGGTGGCTCGTTCATCTGGCCGAAGACGAGTGTGGCCTGGGACTGGTCCAGCAGTTTATGGTCGATCTTTTCCAGGTCCCACGATCCGGCTTCCATGCTCTTTTCAAAATCCTTGCCGTATTTGATCACACCCGACTCGATCATCTCCCTCAGCAGTTCATTCCCTTCCCTTGTCCGTTCGCCCACACCTGCAAAAACGGAGATCCCCTCGTATTTCTTGGCAATGTTGTTGATCAGCTCCATGATGATCACCGTCTTTCCCACACCGGCCCCGCCGAACAGACCGATCTTTCCGCCTTTGGAGTAGGGCTCCAGCAGGTCAATTACTTTGATCCCTGTGAAAAGCACTTCCGTTTCCGTGGAAAGATCTTCATAAATAGGAGGTTTGCTGTGGACCTGGTACCCTTCGAAGCTTTTCACCGGATCGAGGCCGTCGATGGATTCCCCCACCACATTGAGCAGGCGTCCTTTCACCGTATCGCCGCGGGGCATGCGGATCTCCTGACCGGTGGCCACCACCTTCATTCCGCGCTGAAGTCCGTCGGTGGAATCCATCGCGATGGTCCTGATGGCGTGTTCGCCGATGTGCTGCTGGCATTCGATGACCAGGAGTGAACCGTCCGGTCTCTTGATTTCAAGGGATTCATGGATGCTGGGGAGATCATCCCCTGTCTCTTCAAAGGAAACATCCACCACAGGTCCGATGACCTGGATGATTTCCCCTATCAACTGTGACATTGGCAAAGTGTTTAGTGCTGTGAAAAATAGTACGCTTTTCAGCTGGACAAATTTAGCATTTTTTTGAAGGGAAATGCCTTCACCAGCCAATTATATCCACAATTGTCCGTTCATAGAACAGGCCGGGAAAGGTTCCTGTCAGGGAAGGAAAAGCGCATAAAGTTGTAACGTCTTCACCCTAAAATTCGTATAGGCAGAAAATTTCCGGCTGTAACATCGGATATTCATGAAACATATCCTGACAATCGCATGTGTTGTCCTGTTATGTGCACTTCCGTCACCCGCACAGGTCCACCGTGTGGGCGGGGGACTTTCCTTTTCATCGGGAATTGATTTCAACGGGGGAGAGACGGGAAATCCGGGATTCATAGTGAAAGGATGGGTCGGACTGGACAGGCGGGGTGCCCTGCACCTGGTCCCCTCCCTGACCTATTTCAACCGCTATAAACTGGAAACGGGGTATTTTATCCTGACCAACCGGATGTTCCATGGGGACCTGGATCTGCAGTATGCAGTATTCCACGAGGGCACAGTGAAGATCATTGCGATGGCAGGCGGGAATGCCACCTATCTTCACTCCGATTTCGAGCCCATCATCCAGATCGGGCACGACGGCCTTTCCGATGAACAGGATTACAGTTTCGGAGGGAACCTGGGTGCCGGACTGGAACTTCGGATGGCACCCAGATGGGATTTCATCGTATCGGGAAAATACATGTTCTCGAAATACTCACAATTCATCATTTCAGTGCAGGGTGTCTGGTATTTCAAAAAGCGGAGGTTGTCCAGGTGATGCACCCGCAGGAGTTTGCACATATGCATTTTTTCTTATCTTTAATCATTGTTAAAATTACAGTATGGCCAGCTTAAGCTTTTTACTGGGGATGATCCCCAGCACTGAGAAGGTAGAATCCGCGGATGATCAGTTGAGGGCTGATTACAGGGCCTTTAAGGAATTTGAACAATCCGATGAGCTGAAGCATTACCTGGACCTGGAGAAGGAAGTGACCTCCAGCAACTTTGCCCTGAGGAAAAAGCGGATCTTCAAGGAGAAGTACAAATATTCGGATGCCTACCGGAAGGAGGAACGCTACAACAGGCTGCTGAAAAAGCAGAAAGGAGACGAACGCTCCAAAGAGCTGGAGGAGCTGGAAGATTACATCAATTCGGAAGAATTTCTCCGTCAGAAGCAGTACCTCACCATGCGGCCGGCCGAGCGATACGAGACCACCGAAGAATACCAGAAGGAAACCGAATACCAGGAACTGAAGAAGTCTGAAAAGATCAGATGGTTCTTCAACACCAAGAAGAAATACCCTTTTAAGGAACTGGAAAAGTGGGAACTCACCTTTGAGGACAGCTTTATAGGGAACAAACTGGACCGCTCGAAGTGGATGACCCGGTACTACTGGGGGGACAAGACCATGAACAGCTCCTATGTCCTGCAGGATGACAAGAGTTTCATCACCGAGGGTGACAACCTGGAATTCTATGACAACAAGCTCAGGATCGTCACCAGGGCCGAAAAAGCAGAGGGATTGATGTGGCGGGCGGAGCAGGGATTTGTGATGGAAGAGTTCGATTACACATCGGGTTTGGTCAGTACAGCCGCGAGTTTCAGGCAGAAATACGGGATCTTCAAGGCCAAGGTCAGGATGGCCGAAGGATCTGTTTCACAGGCATTCTGGATGGTTTCGGAAACCATGCTGCCCCACATCGATGTGGCCCGGTATGAAAAGGGCAGGTTGTATTCCAACTTTTTCTGGGGCAAAGGGAATGTTCATAAGTCCATCTCAAAAACGGCGGGGAAAAGATATTCGGATGACTATTTTATCTATTCCCTGGAATGGTCTCCCGGAAAACTGGTCTGGAAGATCAATGAAAGGGTGTTCAAAACCCAGACCTCCGGCGTCCCGCAGGAAGAGATGTACATCAATTTCTCCTGCAACCTGAAAAAGGATGCTTCCGACCACAACCTCCCCTCTGCCATGGAGGTGGACTGGGTCCGGGTATTCAAGCTGAAAGGATGAAGCAACTGATCATGTCAGTGCTGATGCTTGGGCTGATCCAGGCACTGTCTGCACAGGACAGGGTGACGGGCAGGACGTTTGCCACCCGTTCGGAGGTGATCGCGCTTCACGGAATGGCATGTACAAGTCAGCCACTGGCCACACAGGTTGCGCTGGATATCC